>JABDHI010000066.1 GCA_013285655.1 Bacteroidota bacterium | reverse complement strand
CCGGAGTTGGCAACTTTACAGGAACACTTATGAATGCATTGGTGTATTATGTAGGTAATCTGCCCAAATCAACTCATCCAAGCAAAGATCCTTTTAGGGAATTGCGTCCCGGGCTTATTCACCGGATAGATAAAAATACTTCCGGCTTGCTGGTTATTGCTAAAAACGACCGGGCCATGACCAAACTGGCAAAAGAGTTTCATGAAAAGAAAGTAATGCGCAAATACATTGCGTGAGCTTGGGGCGACTTTAAAGAAGACGGAGGAACCGTAAATGCCCATGTGGGCAGAGACCACAAAGACCGGAAAAAAATGGCTGTTTACCCCGATGGTGCACATGGCCGAAGTGCGGTAACACATTACAAAGTATTAGAACGTTTTCATTATGTAACGGTTCTTGAATGTAGGCTTGAAACAGGCCGTACCCACCAGATCCGTGTGCATATGCAGTATTTAAAACACCCCTTGTTCAACGATGAGGTGTATGGTGGAGATAAAATACTGCGTGGTACGGTTACCACAAAATACAGTAAATTCGTTGAAAACTGTTTTAAAATATTGCCCAGGCAGGCGCTTCATGCCATGTCGCTGGGTTTTACGCATCCCACTACCGGCAAAGAAATGTATTTTGAATCGCCCTTGCCCAAGGATATGGAGAAGGCGATTGAAAAGTGGAGAGCGTATACTTCTTCTTAAAAGAATTAGTAATTTTGATGCTGGTCCGCCAAAAGCGGACATAATATTCGAAAACATGCGACTGTTTTTAATTCCAATTATTGCTTTTTCTTTTGCTGTTAGTGCTATTGGACAAAACTCCAATTCCGATGCGGTTGTGCAAACAACCGGCTTTACAAATAAAGCGGAAGCGCAAAACATATTAAAAGACAGTGTAAAAGAAGGTAAATGGTGCGAATACATAGACAGTAACGGGAACCCGACCAAAAATGTAAATGCACCCTATTATAGTCTCACTTTTTACAGGGGTGGCAGACCTCTCGGAACAGAAAGAACATATTACAAAAGCGGACAATTGCAAGGTGAAATACCTTATGTAAAAGGGAAAATAAATGGAGAATACAAAAGGTATTATGAGAATGGAAAATTATACGTCGATATTCCATACATAAATGGAAAAGAAAATGGTGTTGCAAAGCTTTATTATCCAAGTGGAGCTTTGCTAAAAGAAGCTCAGTGTACCAATGATAAAATAAACGGGGATGTAAAAATATATTATGAGAGTGGTAAGATAAAACAAGAACAAACATATACCGATGGCGTAATAAATGGTGTCGTGAAAGTATATTATGAGAATGGTAATCTATTGAGCGAAGCCCCTTTCATAGATAATAAACGGAATGGATTGTATAAATGGTATTACGAAAGCGGAATACTACAAGGAGAGGTCAATTATAAAGATAGCTTGGAAGAAGGCGTTGCCAAAGAATATTACGAAAGCGGTAAATTGCAGAAGGAAGTACCTTGTGTAAATGGTAAGAAAAACGGGTTAGGTAAAGAGTATTATGAAAACGGAAAGATAAAAGGCCAATGTCCCTATGTTAATGATATGAAAGACGGAGTGGATACCATATATAATGAGTATGGAAAACTAAGCGGGGTGTTCCCTTATAAACAAGACTCATTGAATGGAGTGGAAAAATTATACTATGCCGGCGGTGCAGTAGATATGGAAATTCCATATAAATCGGATGAGAAAGATGGTATTGAAAGGGAATATTATGAAAATGGGAAAATAAAGAGTGAAACGCCGTACAAAGATGATGAGATAAGCGGTTCTATAAAGTTTTATGATGAGAATGGCAATCTAATCAAGCAATAGCAGTTTGGAATTTTTCATTTAAAAGTGAAGGTAAAACCTTTTCACATCGTTTGCGTAGAAGCAGATAAGAGACCCTCGTACTATGTTAGAAAAATTCCTCGACTACCTCCGTTTTGAGCGGAATTTCTCAAAGCATACTATCTTGTCCTATCAGAATGATTTGGAGCAGTTCACCGCATTCCTTAAAAGGACTTACGAAACAGAGAAACTGGAAGAAGCCACTACAAGTATGGTTCGTTCCTGGATGGCTGAAATGATGCAGGAAAAACTGTCAGCCCGGAGCGTTATTCGCAAAGCATCAGCCTTAAGGACTTTTTATCATTTTCTTTTAAAAGAAGGTGTTATTACCCTCGATCCTATGGTGAAGATAGCTTCACCAAAAATGCCCTCACGCCTGCCCGTTTTCGTTACACAGAAAGATATTGGCATATTATTTAAGGATATAGAATTTCCCAAAACATTTAATGGCATAAGGGACAGGCTCATTATGGAAATGTTTTATGCAACGGGAATACGATTATCTGAGCTGATCACTATGAAAGAAAGCAATGTAAATAGCTACAACTTAACTATAAAGGTATTTGGTAAAAGAGCCAAGGAACGCATAATACCTATCCCCGGTATATTGAAAGAATATATATCTGCTTACCGTGCCGAACGTAATAAAATGAGGTTAAAGGGAGAATACTTCTTTGTCAGCGAAAAAGGGGAGCAGTTATATGAAAAACAAGTATATTTGATAGTACATAACTATTTGGGTATGGTAACCACGCTCCACAAAAAAAGCCCACATGTATTGCGGCATAGTTTTGCCACCCACCTGCTTGATAATGGAGCGGATATTAACTCTGTGAAGGAATTGTTGGGACATGCCAATTTAGCTGCCACCCAGGTTTACACACATAACTCGCTCGAAAAACTGAAGAACGTATATAGGCAAGCTCATCCGCGAGGATAAAAATAACAACCTCAATTTTATAACTCTAAAGCCAAGAAACTATGCAAATTAAAATTCAATCCATCCATTTCGATGCAGATAAAAACCTGCTCGAGTTTATCCAGAAGAAAATAGACAAATTAGGGCAGTATTATGATGGCATTATGGGCGGCGAAGTATTTCTCCGTCTTGAAAAAGCACAGGACACTCAAAATAAAATAGCTGAAATAAAATTGCAAATGCGTACCGGTGATCTGTTCGCCAAAAGACAATGCAAAACCTTTGAAGAAGCGGTAACAGAAACTGCTGAAGCACTTTCCATGCAGGTTAAAAAGCACAAAGAAAAATTAAAGGGGAACTAAACCCATTATTTTGCAGGGCTTAGGGGCAATATATTCTACTCCCAAATATAACTCACCGCTAAGATTGTATATTTGTGCCCTAACTTACCCTGCGTTTGAAAAAAATTATAGTTACTGCTGTCCTTTTTTTGTTCTGTGTATTTTGTTTTGCTTCCGGAGACGATAGCACCAAAAACAAAAGAAAGAACGATAAATTAGAAATAAGGCCCATACCTGTAATATCGTACGCTCCTGAAACTCGCTTATTGCTTGGAGTAGGTCTTTTAACTCCTTTTAAATGCTATGATGACAGTGCTACCAAACATAGCCTGATAGCAGCTTATGCGGTTTATTCCCAAAACAAGCAAGACTATATTTATATACCTTACCAAATATATACCAAGGATAATACCTATTATATTGAAGGAGAGGCTGACTACTATAACTATAGTTATTATTATTGGGGAATTGGGGAAAACAGGGTCCCTCAAGAACTTTACAATGTGCGTTTCCCGAAATTAGCTATCAATGCTTACCGGAAAATAAAATCGCATTTTTATGCCGGACTGGATTATTATTTGGAAGATGATATGATGGGGACTACTCTGCCCGGCGGATCTTTGGCTGCTGATACTGTAAAAGGAAGTAAAGGAAGCATAAATTCAGGAGTCGGTGTGGACCTATTATTTGATACCAGAGACAGCATATTTTTCCCACGGCATGGCTGGTATATAAAAGCAACATCCTATTTTAACAGCCCGCAGGTTGGCGCTAATTTTTCTTATAATAAAGTGGTCACTGATATTTCCTGGTATCACCAACTTGCAGACCCCATAGTGCTTGCCGTAACCCAGCATAACCAATTCACCTGGGGAGATGTTCCATTTAATCAGCTTGCATTGGTGGGCGGAACCAGACAAATTCGCGGTTATTATATGGGATATTACAGGGACGATATACTTAGTTACCTGCAAGCCGAAACAAGAATTCATTTGATCGGCAGGTTTGGATTTGATGCTTTTGGAACTACGGCATTCCTGGGAAACTATCATACCTTTCCCGAAACGCCTAAGCCCATTTATGCCGGAGGAGTGGGTATTCGCTACAACTATATAAGAAGACGTCATATTAATGTACGTGCTGATGTTGGATTTGGAGTAACGAGCGAATATTACCTTACCATACAGGAGGCTTTTTAGAAATTTATTTTTTGCTGGCAGAGAATTTCTCTCTTAGCATAACCGACACTTTTTTATCAATTGGGAATGTGAATTGTTCCTCCGAAATGGTTTTTATAGGAATTTGCCTGAAACAGATGGCTCCTTCCTTTACTTCATCAAAATCAAACGCTTTTTGTTTGACGGACACATTCAAAGAGGAGAGTGCTTTAATAAGATAATAGATACTGATTACCTGTGCATGCGCATTAAATGCCGAAACCTGGAAAAAATCAGTGGTGTAAAAATGTCCGGTTACCTCTACTTCTGTATTAGTTTCTTCCATCATTTCCCGCTTTATGGCATCTATGGCACCTTCTCCAAATTCCAAGCCGCCACCGGGAAATTTAGTAATGTACTTTCCGTGGATCAACTCATCAGAAACAAGTACATTTTGATGTTCATCTATTAAAATACCATATACCCTTACATTAAACGGATAGCTCATAATGCTTCAAATAGTGGGATGAAATTAAACAAAAAATGCAGGAGATCCCCCTGCATTTTTTGTTTGGTTTTGAAAGTGAATTTTATGGCATTATAAAGGAGCCGGGGTTAAGTGAGGTAGCGCTGATTGGAGTATAGACAATATTTCTGGAAGCATAGTCCGTATAATCTCCAAATGTGTAGTTAACAGCTGCTCCATAAATAGCAACATATGCAGTAGCGCCAGCTGAAAAGAAAGCATCAAGAGTAGTTAAGGGTAATGGAATAATATAAGTGGTAGCATTGGCAGCGATATTACCGGCTACAACAAATGAATATGAGCCCGGTACTGTGGCATTAACAGATGAAGTAGTTCCAACATATACAAGCAAGGTTGTTACGCGGGTGTTAGGTGCAATAAGTGTTCCTTTTATATATACGTTGGCAGCGCCAATAGAATCACGACCACTGGCAGCATATAAAGGAGGTATTGCTGCAAATGTAATGTCATTAGTTCGCGTACCACCACTAAATACTACGTCCTGTGTTACACTATTACCATATCCGGGACACTTGGCAACTATATTATAGGTGCCTGTTTGAACAGTTCCTGTAAAAAGACCTGCCGAGTTTGCATTTATAGAATCCACTTTTGCACCGTTAGCAGTATTATATAACAACGCATAGGCAGTTGAATCACCTGTATTTACGCGGTCTCCATACGCATCATATAAAAACACATAGCCTGTAATAGTATTTGTAAGTGTAGGCCCTGCCGGTCCTGTTGCTCCATTGCTGCCATTAGCACCTGCCGGTCCTTGTTGCCCGGTTTTAGTACAGGAAGTAAATGCAAGTATTCCTGCTATTAATAAGTAACCAGATAATTTTTTCATTGCGAATTTTTTGTTTTGATGTTAAAAACAGGAAAGTAAAACTATGAAAAATAAAATAATTACACTGTTAAAATCTCTTTTTCTTTGCTTTCAGAATGTTTATCACTTTGAACGATATATTCATCTGTCAGTTTTTGGGCTTTTTCTTCCCCGTCTTTTACCTCATCTTCCGGCATTCCATCTTTTAAAAGCCCTTTAAGTGCCTCATTGGTTTCTTTGCGTATGGTACGTATGCTAACCTTACAATTTTCCGCTTCTACTTTCACCTTTTTCACCATTTCTTTCCTTCTCTCTTCTGTAAGAGGAGGGAAAGAAAGTCGAATAAGATTTCCGTCGTTTTGAGGTGTTACCCCCAAGTTGGCTGCCTGCAATGCTTTGTCAATAGCTTCAAGGGTAGATTTGTCCCATGGCTGAATAATGAGTGTACGGGCATCTTGGGAATTAATATTGGCAAGAGACTTTAACTGGGTTCGGCTTCCATAAGCTTCTGCCATTATATTTTCAAGCATAGCGGGGTTTGCCCTTCCGGCACGGATTTTTGCTAATTCATTCTCCAGGTGATTGATGGCTTTTGCCATCTGGTCCTTGGCATCATCTAAAATCATTTGCATTTCTTCGTTCATATTCAAGGGTAGCTTGATTAATAATTGCAAATGTAGAAAAAATGATTTTATCCTGAATAGGATAGAATTTGTAATAGAAAATCACAGGGTCATAGTAGGGGATAAAAAATCTGCCGGCTGACGTGTTTTTGGTATATATTTGCCGACCTAAAAAACATTACAATGAATTTTCCCGAAGACTTAAAGTATACCAAAGACCACGAATGGGTTCGCATTAGTGGAAATGATGCCTATGTTGGTATTACTGATTTTGCTCAAAGCGAATTAGGCGATATAGTATTTATAGATATTACGACCGTTGGTCAAGATGTTAATCATGGTGCGCTTTTCGGCACGGTGGAAGCGGTAAAAACAGTATCAGATCTGTTTATGCCTGTTTCAGGCAAGGTGTTGGAAACGAACCCAAAACTGGAATCAAACCCTGAACTGGTAAATCAAGACCCTTATGGCAATGGATGGATGATAAAAATGTCCATAACGGATGCTGCGGGGGTAAACAACCTTCTTTCTGTAGAAGATTATAAAAAGGAAATAGGGCAATAATTGCCAAATGGCACAAGAGGTCAATATGACACAGGAGCCAATGACTCCTGAGATCAGGGAAAAATCACGAAAATTTTTACTCTGGATCGGTCTTGTAAGTATTGCCATGATGTTTGCCGGCCTTACCAGCGGGTATATAGTTCGACGCCAGACCGGTACCTGGATGAAGTTCGACCTGCCGTTTACATTTTGGATAAGTACGGCTGTTATAATAATCAGCAGCATATCCATGAACTGGAGTGTTCAACTGGTGAAGAAAAATGCCCTTAAAATGCTGCCTAATGCTGCATTAATTACCCTTATACTTGGCATAGGATTCGGAGTATGCCAGTTTATTTCCTGGGCTGCACTTATTAGCAGGAATATTTATTTTACGGGGGCCGAAAGCAGTGCCTCAGCTTCTTATCTTTATATACTTTGTGCCTTGCACCTGTGCCACGTAGTTGGGGGATTAATTGCCCTTACAGTAGTTTATTTTAAATCGCTCCGGACAAAATATAGTGCAGACAACTACTTGGGTATTAAGCTTTGTGCCATTTATTGGCACTTTTTAGACGCATTATGGGTATACCTGTTTTTATTTATGCTCATTATGCGTTGAGAAAAATATTTTTTTTATACGGTAGTACTTAAGTTAAACTTTTTAATTTTGCGCCCCAAACGGTATATTTAATTATTCAACTTAATTCAAATTATGTCCAATCAAGCTACAGCGGTTCCGTTAAGAAAAGACTGGGAAGGCGGCGTTTCACCTTTTGGTGTTAGCT
Organism: Bacteroidota bacterium; assembly: GCA_013285655.1. Lineage (GTDB taxonomy): Bacteria > Bacteroidota > Bacteroidia > JABEUT01 > JABEUT01 > JABEUT01. The sequence continues at coordinate 4,380 of JABDHI010000066.1, read as the reverse complement.
ACGGAAAACTCTTTATGTGGTTCTTCCTTGTGTCCGATGCGCTCACATTCTCAAGCCTTCTTTGTGCTTACGGGTTTATGCGTCATAAATACACAGGTCAATGGGCCCACCCTAACGAAGTGTTCCATCACTTCCCATTTTTGGAAGGAAAAAATTTGCCCCTGGCTTATGTAGGTTTCATGACCTTTGACCTTATTATGAGTTCTGTAACCATGGTATTGGCTGTAGAAGCGGGTCACCGTAAAAACCGCAGGCAGGTTATGATGTGGCTGTTCTTTACTATTATCGGAGGATTGATATTTGTCGGTTCACAGTGCTGGGAATGGTACCACTTCATCACCGGCCCTGAAGTAGGTGTTGATGGGTATCAAGGTGTTTTCCGAGATTATATCATGAATGGCAGGCATATTATTAATCCACACTTTACCGGAGCCAACCTGGTGGTGAATTCATATACCATGCTGCCCACATTCGGAGATTTCTTTTTCTGTATAACAGGCTTTCACGGATTCCACGTATTTAGCGGTGTAATCATAAATATAATCATACTTGCTATGGTTGCCAATGGCATAATGGATAAGCGTGGGCACTATGAAATGGTTGAAAAGGCAGGCTTATACTGGCACTTTGTGGATCTGGTATGGGTATTTGTATTTACCTTCTTTTATTTACTATAAACACAACATTTTAAACACAAAAGATATGTCAAGTTTTTTTGAAGAATACGAAGGATATCCGAACTATGAAAAAATGGCTGTTCATGATGAAGCCCATGGCAAGGTTGTAAGGAAAAAGCTTTGGATGGTATTTTGGATCATGCTTATTGTAACACTGTTCGAACTTTTTATCGGTTTTAAATACTCCGAAACCTTAGGAGAGATCAATAAGGAATATCTGTTCATCTTCTTAACAGTTGCAAAAGCATTCTTCATTGTATTTGTATTTATGCACCTGGGCGATGAAAAGAAAGCATTGAAGTATGTTATTATTGCTCCTTATACGTTGTTTATATTTTACCTGGCATTTATGGCCATTACAGAAGGAACGTATACATCAACCATCAGGGATATTCTTAATGTAACTATGCACCAGTAAGGTGAAAAGGTCCAAGAAGACATTTCTACTTCTATTCATTCTTATTTTTCCCTCTGCTTTTTATGTTTACCTCACAGCAGGTAAAGAAAGGTCTTTTGTGCTTTTGCCTTATTACGGACCCAAGCATCCTATAGTAGTAAACAGTAAAAAAGATACAGTTTATTATGGAGTGCAGGACTTTAGCTTTCTAAGCCAAAACGGCAATAATATAACATCCGCCTCTTTGCATGGCCGTATCTGGGTATGCTGTTTTGAGCATTTGAACGATAAAAAAGTTTCTCCCTCGCAGGCCATATTGATGAATAGGGTAGAAGAACGTACAGACCGGGACAGTGGCCTCAGAATAATCACCTTCGCCCTCGATTCCGAAAGCAGTAAAAGCCTTTCTGCTTATGCCCAAATGGTTCATGCCGGAAAAAGACAATATTTTTTAAGCTCAGGCAATGAAAAGATGAGTGATTTCGCCATAAATACTTTTTATCAGCCTTTGGATTCATCTTATAAAGAAGGCTTTATTCATTTCTTTCTGATAGACAGGGAAGGCCATATTCGGGGCATATACAATGGGCTTCACGTAAAGGAAACAGACCAATTGATAGATAACATCAGCATGCTGGAAGCAGCCTATTATGTAAAGCAGAATAGGGAAGAGGGTAAGAAAGGCGATGATGATGGCGGTGCCATGTAATGTTCAATATCTTTAGCATTTATTCAGGTATGCTATCTTTGCCGAATGACAGAGGAGAAGCCCAAGAAGAGTTTTCTTAAAAGACTTCAGACAAAGTATATTTTCATTGTTCGTAATGAAGAAAATTTCGAGGTAAAATTTACCATTAGGGCGTCTTTTGCCAACCTGGGATTAATTACCGGCGGGTTAAGTGTTGTTTTGATTGTGCTTGTAACCAGCCTGGTGGCATTTACCCCATTGCGGGAATATATCCCGGGGTATGCCGATGTGAATATCCGTAAAGACATTTTATACCTGAGTCTTAAAACAGATTCGTTGGAACAGGCTTTGCAGGAACGTTCGGATTATATTCGAAACATCCGGCGCATACTTAGTGATTCCGCTGATGTGGATACTTCAAAAACCACTAAAACAGATACGGCTTCAACGAAGCATAACAAAACCTTTACTCCGCCTTCTCATGCCGATTCTATCTTAAGAACAGAAGTAGAATCACAAAACCCATATAATGTATCTATGGGTGGTGACAGAGATAAATCGCTCAGTACGCTAAACGACTATTTCTTTTTTGCCCCTTTAAAAGGTGTTATTACCAATGGATTTAATCCAGCCAGCAATCACTATGGGGTAGATATAACCTCGAAAGAAAACGATGCCGTGAAAGCTACGCTCGACGGAACTGTTGTACTTTCTACATGGACGCTTGCCACAGGCAATGTGATCATCATTCAGCATAAGGATAATATTATATCCGTATATGAGCATAATTCGGTGCTGATGAAAAAGGCCGGGGACCAGGTAAAAGCAGGTGATGTGATTGCTATTGTAGGTAATTCGGGAGAATTAACCACCGGCCCGCACCTTCACTTTGAACTTTGGTACCAGGGCAGCCCGGTAAACCCGATTGATTACGTTACGTTTTAGCGCTATCGTCACTGGCAGGAACGAAGCAGTCTCTCATTAAAACAGAGATTGATTCACTGCGTTCGCAATGATGTTTTTATCTCCATTTTCTAGGAATTTTTATGCGACGTTATGCGAGGGTTTTTTCAATTTTGCTATAGCAAAAATACTATTTTATATTTTAATACAAACTGAATATCAATACAGTATAATCAATTTTATATATTTTGATGAAAGGAACTTTTTTCGCTATAAATTTTGTGCAGGGCAAATGCAGGGCATTCGTATGGCATTTATAGAATTACCCTTTCACATTTCTGTATTATGACATGAGCTACCGGAGTAGTGTGGTGTGATATATGTAAGATTCTTTCATTTGAGTGTAATGTCTGCGCTGCTGAATTGCTGCAGCTTTGCTATGAATTATTTGAATCAAAAAGAATATTAAAAACATTGGCCTCTATATTGGTGGTATAGGATGGTTCGTTTTCTTACAGCCGAAAAGATGGAAACAATTTTACTAATTGAAGATACAAACGCTCTTATTGAGAATTTGACTGAATACCTTGAAATGGAAGGGTATGAAATTCTTTTGGCAAAAGACGGTAAAGTTGGAATTGATATTGCCAGAAAAGCTTTGCCTGATCTAATCATTTGCGATATTCAAATGCCGGAGATGGATGGTTATGAGGTTTTACGTGAATTAAAAAGCACAGCCAAAACTTCTGTAATTCCAGTTATCATTACTAGTTCATTGGCTGAGGAAGAGGATAAAGAAAAAGCGTTTGAACTTGGTGCGGATGAGTATATTCTAAAACCTTTTGAACTTGAAACTTTATTGGAGGTGATAAAAATATGCATGGTAAATGACAGCAAAAAGGCAGGAAAAAGCAGCCATAATAACTATATTAAGAAGGAATGAATATTGGGAACCCGTGCATAAAACATCCGTGGTTCAGCGGTTTTTGCCGTAACTTACTGTCATGGTAACAGATATAACTAAAAGTACAAGATAAACTACTCCTAATTGCGCAAATTTCCTAAAATGCAAGAGAACATACATGTTGGTATCCAGTAATTAGGATTATATTCGTATTTAATATTTGAAATAAAATTAAATCTATTTTAATTAATTTAAATATAACCTTCTCGTTAAAGTGAAAAGCAAATGATTCCTTTCAATTTCCGTGCTCTGGTTGAGTCTGTGTTTTTTAAAAAACAAGGAGACTCTATGAAAAAGCAGCATGGGGATGAGGAAATGTTCAGGATGTTGGTGGAAAGGGCAAAAGACTACGCTATTTTCCTTGTTGATACTACCGGGCACGTAATTAGCTGGAATGAGGGAGCAAAAAAAATAAAGGGATATACTGCTGATGAAATAACAGGAAAACATATATCTGTTTTTTATACAGAAGAAGGAATTAAAAGCGGAGACCCCGAAAAGCACTTAAAAATTGCAAAAGAAAAGGGCAGTTTTGAAACCGAAGGATGGAGGGTACGCAAAGACGGAACAAAGTTTTGGGAGGAAGCTTTATTTACAGCATTATATGATATGAAAGGAAAATTTAAAGGGTATTCAAAAATTACCCGAGATTTAACTGAACGAAAACGTGCAGAAGAAAAACTAACGGATGCAAATAAAGAACTGGCCCTTCAAAATGAGGTAAAAGAAAAACGGGCGGCAGAATTAGTTA
>JABDHI010000065.1 GCA_013285655.1 Bacteroidota bacterium | reverse complement strand
AACAGCAATGTCCACCTTTGGAATAGGGTCTTTGCTTGCCGCGTTAACTATCAAATACCGTGATTTTAGGTATGTTACTCCTTATTTAGTGCAGATTTTGATGTTTATTACCCCCGTAATTTACCCTATATCCATCTTTCATTTCACAGGGGCTAAATATATACTTGCCATAAACCCAATGTATAGTGCCGTGGAGCTTTTCCGGTCAGGGTTCAATGGCCAGATGCTTGAACTGCGCTTAGTAGGTATAAGCTTATTTTTTGCTATGCTATTTTTTGTTATTGGAATATATTATTTTCGAAAAACGGAAGCTTATTTTGCCGACTTAGCCTGATGAAACCTATACTTGAGATAAATAACATATCGAAGAAATTCCTGATTCAGCATAACAGGCAGGGGCAGGCATATATGAGTATGAGGGAATCCATAACTTCGGCTTTTAAACGAAATAACTCGGTTAGTGAAGAGTTCTATGCTTTGAGGGATGTTAGTTTTAATGTAGAACAAGGAGAATGTATAGGGATAATTGGCAAAAACGGAGCAGGAAAATCGACTCTATTAAAAGTGCTTTCACGAATAACCCCTCCTACTAAAGGGAATATTATATCGCGTGGGAGAATGGCTAGCTTGCTGGAAGTTGGAACCGGTTTCCATCCGGAACTAACAGGCAGAGAAAATGTATTTCTCAATGGCTCAATTCTTGGAATGACAGGAAAAGAAATTGAGTCTAAATTTGATGAAATAATAGATTTCAGCGGAACCGAAAAGTTTTTAGATACTCCTTTAAAGTTTTACAGCAGTGGAATGCAATTGAGGTTGGCTTTTTCTGTGGCAGCTTTTCTTGAACCTGAAATTATGGTGATTGATGAAGTTCTTGCCGTGGGCGACGCAGAATTCCAAAAGAAGTGCATTGGTAAAATGGAAGATGTCAATAAACATGGTCGCACTATTTTATTTGTAAGCCATGATCTGAATGCGGTTCAGAATCTCTGTAAAACAGCCGTCCTTTTAAAAGATGGTCAAATTTCAATGAGGGGTGAATCGGATGCGGTAATAAACCATTATCTTCATTCCGGTTCAATAGTGACTAATGCATGGACACAAAAAGCAGATCTTACACATCCTCATTTCCGGAGCATAAATGTAAAACTGGAAGGAAACCAACCAAATCTGAAATTGATAATTCATTCAGAAATTAAATGTTTTCCGGAAATGATGCCTTCATTTATTGCATTCGATATTTTTAGCAAACTGGGAGTTGCCTTGTGCCAATCAATTCCTAAACTTGAACCATTCATTGATCCAAGCAGCAGGGAAGTAAATTTTACTACGGAAATAACCCTTGATGGATTTGTGCCCGGCGATTATTATTTGGATGCATGGATTGGCCCTCATTACAGTGAAACTTATGATTGGCAAAAAGAATGCATAGAGTTTTCAATTATTGAAAGCCCTCAGAAAAACAGGACATTTCCTCATCATGTCAGTCATGGCTTTTTTGTCCCTCACTCCAAGCTAATTTAATACTGATGCCGATAATTTTAAGTAATATTAGAGAGTATTTAAAAGGTATACGTGATATCATCAAATTTACACCGGTTTACAAAAAGTATCGGCAGTATACGATGGTACCCGAAAAAGAATACATCGAATGTTTGGCAATAGCATCAAGGATTGAAAATTTGGAGGGATGCATAGTGGAATGTGGGGTATGGCGGGGCGGTATGGTAGCGGGTTTTGGTGAAATACTTGGTAATGACAAAGCATATTTTTTGTTTGATAGTTTTGAGGGGCTTCCTCCGGCGAAGGAAATAGATGGTGAAGCTGCATTAGCGTGGCAGAGAGAGGTAAACTCTCCGGGATACTTTGACAATTGCAAGGCTGAAATGAAATGGGCGGAGGATGCTATGAAAAAGTCCAGCGTCACCAAATATAAATTAATTAAAGGATGGTTTGAAAATACGGTGCCGTTATATAAATTTGATGAAAAAATTGCTCTTTTACATTTGGATGCTGATTGGTATGATTCAACTATGATTTGTTTGGAACATCTTTTCCCACAAGTTATTAAAGGAGGTATTGTTATTTTAGATGACTATTATTTATGGGAAGGGTGTAGAAAAGCTACACATGATTATCTGTCCAAATATTCGGTTTCTGTGAGTATCTTGCAATATAATAACGGGAATATTCATTACTTCATTAAGTCATAGCGTTGGAAATAATAGCATCGCCTATAACAAATTCACCGGCCTCCCTTTTAATGGAGTTAGATATCTCCGTCATAAAAAAAAAGTACCTCGAAGAGCTTTCAATAGCAGTGGACAAGTATTTGCCTGTAGAAAATATCTTCATCTATCTTTGTCCCGATACAGGATACCGTTTCTATTATCCGTTCACAATTTTTGGTGATGCTGATTTTTATCGCTATTTGCAAGGAGCCAACAAAAATTACTATGAAACATGGAAATGGGAAAATGAACAGGCTGCAAGCTATATAAAGGATTCTGACTTTCTGCTGGATGTTGGATGCGGAGACGGACTCTTTCTTAAGGAAATGAAAAAGAAAGGAATGCAAAACCTTTACGGGATAGATTTTGCTATTAATGAAGATGTGAAAAACAATAATAGCGGAATATATATGGAGAATATATCTATAGAAAAATTCTGTAAGGCGAATCCCGGAAAATTTGATGTGGTTACCTGCTTCCAGGTGTTAGAGCATATTTCAGATGTAAGAAGGTTTATAGATAATTGCCTATACAGCTTAAAGCTCAACGGAAAGTTAATAATTGCTGTTCCTAATAGCCATCCGTATATTTATAAACATGACCTTTATCATACATTGAATCTGCCTCCTCATCATGCAGGGTTATGGGACAAGAAGACATTGCAAAAACTTTCTAATTATTTCCCTTTTGAAGTGATATACACGGCTCATGAGTCAATAGGTTCAGACTTGGATTATTATATAGATGTTCAACTGGATTATTTGTATAGTAAAAATTTATTTTTTAAATTTATTTTTGGCAGTTCAATATTTAAAGTAATATACAAAAAATACCTCTATCTATTTAAAAATCAGGTGGAGGGACACTCGCAAATTACTGTTTACAAAAGAAAATAAAAATGGAAATTGATTTAGATAACGAGTTTTTAAAGGTACCCCTCAATAGAAAGTATATGCATATTTATATTGTTAGGAATTCTATATTAAAACAAATAATAAAGACACTTCCCCTTTTCAAAGGCAAGCTGCTTGATATTGGATGCGGACATAAGCCTTATAGGTCAGTATTTTTGTCTTCTCAAAGTAAAGTAACGGAGTATATTGGAATGGATATGTGCGATAACCGTATGTATGATAACAAACCGGAAATATGTTGGGATGGTAATAAAATCCCCCTGCCCGAGAACAGTATTGATTGTGCTGTTGCCACTGAGGTATTGGAACATTGTCCATATCCTGATAAATTACTTATAGAAGCCTATAGGGTACTAAAACCCGGTGGGGTTTTATTGGTTACTGTACCATTTTTTTGGATGTTACATGAGGTTCCTTATGACGAATACCGGTATACCCCCTTTTCCCTGAAGCGGCATATGGAAAATAGTAGATTTAGTGTGCATGAGCTTTCTGCATTAGGTGGCTGGAATGCCAGTATGGCACAAATGATGGCAAACTGGATGTCTTTTGGAATAAACAACATACGGATTAAAAGACTCGTGAAGATGTTTCTTTTCCCGGTATTTAAAATACTTCTGAAGAATGATAAAATACCAGCTAACTTTGCTACAGGGCAAATGATAACTGGATTGTCATGTGTTGCTATTAAACAGCCTTAATAAGAGATGAACAACAATTCAAAAATAAAAATTCTTTTTTTTACACCATTTGCGGGCTATACAGGTTCGGAAGTGATGATTTTTAATATGCTTAGAAATATGGACCCACAAAAATTTGAAGTGGCTGTATTTTCTATGTGTAAAGGAGAATTATTTGATACATTACCCATTAATGTATATAGCTATTACTATAAAAGTAGCAATGGGCTCTTACAAAGGATAATAAATAAGTTTTATAAATTGTTTTTGGGAAAGGCTCCGCTTGAAAGACAACTAATGTATTTACATGGTATATTTAAGCCTGATATCTGGTACCTAAATACCCTTTTACTTGTTGATGTAATGCAAATTGCGCAAAAAAAGAGAAGTTAAAACGGATGAAATAGGAATGATCAGTCGGGGAAAATATATTTTCCGGATAATATTGGCATTAGATAACATACTATTACCGGCATTTGTAAGCCCTGTGGAGAATATTAACCAAAGGGTAAGCGCAGAATAGGTAAACAAAGGATGTGGCAAAGATTCGGAAGGAATATTTAATGCAGCCCCCGCTAATGAAAATATAGTCATCAGTAGTAAAGGTTGTAAAATAGCCCAGGCAAAGCCTAGAACCGTTTGTTTATATTTTACCTTTATATCGCGCCAGGTAAAGAAAAAAAGCATCTCTCTGAACTGCCAAATTTCTTTTAAGCCCAGGCTAAGCTTCTGGTGCGGTTTAATTTCGTATTCCACAAGGCAAATATACGTTTTTAAGGCTTTTACAGATTTTAAAATGCAAAAACTTATCAAAAGACAAATAATGCTTTATATATTTTCAGAAAAAATTATTCACCTCTGTTCCAGGATTTTAAACAAATATTTTAAACAAATGATTAAAATAAGTGATTAAGCAATAATTTTGTATCTATCTTTGTCCAATAATTTACCGATAAAATAATGCTACTTACCGACCTTTTTCTTTTGTTTACCTAATACCCTTAAAACGCTAATACTATGAAATATAGCTTCGCAAATAAATTCAAAAAATAAATGTCTCCCATAGCCAAAATAAAAACAGACGGCTCCACGGAAGAAAAAATTAAAGATGCTGCCCGGAAGCTTTTTATGCAAAAAGGATTTGAAGCAACCAAGACAAGAGACATCGCAAATGAAGCAGGTATTAATCTCGCCCTTTTAAATTACTATTTCCGCAGTAAAGAAAAACTATTTGAAATCATTGTAAAGGAAAATATGGGGCAGTTTATGGAAATCATATCCAACATTGTAAATAATGAAAAAACTACCATACAAGATAAGGTAGAAGCATTAGTAGCCAATTACATAGATATGCTAACACAGTTTCCCGATATGCCGTTATTTATTATGAATTCAATTAAAGTTGACCCCGAACGTATTAAAATACGGCAAAGATTCAGTGGTTCTTATTTTATGAAACAAATAAACGAAGCAATAAAGGCGGGGAAAATAGCGCCTATGAATCCTATGAACATTATGCTGAATATTGTCGGCCTCACTATTTTCCCTTTTGTAGCTCGTCCAATGTTTTTGAATAAAGGAGGAATTACGATAGAGGAATTTGGGACACTAATGCAGGAAAGGAAAAAACTTATCCCGGGATGGATAAAATCAATGCTTGAAGCAAAGAAATAATGAGAAAATTGAAAAATACCTTCTTTATTCTTGCTTTATTCTCGTTTACTAAGGGGTTTGCACAGTCTTCGCAAAAGTTTACAATTAGCGGAACTATAAAAGATTCCGCTTCCGGTGAACAACTTATCGGTGTTATAGTAGAGGTGAAAGAATTACCGGGAACAGGAGAAGCTACAAACAAGTATGGCTTCTATTCTCTTACTTTACCGGAAGGTGCGTATACCCTTATATATGATTACCTGGGATACAAAACCGATTCACTTAAAATTTCGCTGCATCAAAATATAAAACATAATATAAACTTACCTGAAGCTGGATCCACTCTACAGGAAGTTAGTATACAAGGAGAGGCCAAAGCAGATGCCAACGTAACAAGTGCCCAAACAGGAATGGTAACTCTTAATGTGAAAGATATTGCCAAGATACCTGTTTTCTTTGGAGAAAAGGATGTATTAAAAACAGTGGAATTAGTGCCCGGAGTTGTGTCAGCAGGAGACGGGAACAGCGGATTTTATGTGCGCGGTGGCGCTGCCGACCAAAACCTGATATTGCTGGACGAAGCTACTGTTTATAATGCCTATCACTTGCTGGGATTTTTCTCAGTCTTTAATTCAGATGCCCTGAAAGATGTAACCTTATACAAAAGCGGAATGCCTGTAGAATATGGCGGACGGTTGGCGTCCGTGGAAGACATACGGATGAATGACGGGAATGATCAAATATATCACGTAAGTGGCGGAATCGGATTGATTTCCTCTCGCCTGAATTTTGAAGGCCCTATAAAAAAGGGGAAAGGTTCATTTTTAATTACAGGCAGAAGAACCTATGCTGATCTGTTTCTGAAACTTTCAAGCAATAGTGCACTCCGCAATAGCAGCCTCTATTTTTATGACTTTAATGCCAAAGCCAATTATACATTAGGCGAAAATGACAGGATATACCTTTCAGGGTATTTTGGAAAAGATGTGCTGGGCGCCGATAATGTTTTTGGTATTAACTGGGGCAATGCTACCGGAACATTCCGTTGGAATCACATATTTGGAGCAAAGCTATTTTCTAACACCTCATTAATATTCAGTAATTACGATTATAATATCGATCTTACTGCTGCCGGCATTAACCTGGGCATACAATCTACGATAAGGGATTGGAACCTGAAAGAGGAATTCCAATTCTATCCCAATTCAAAAAACAAGGTGATTTTTGGGTTCAGCAGCATCTATCATACCATTATTCCGGGCAATATTGTTTCACTCGATTCGAATGTTAATAGCACAAACATACAAACCCGATATGCGTGGGAAAATTCTGTGTTTGCATCCGACGAACTTAAAGTAAGCGATAGGATAAAATTTGTTGTAGGGTTACGGGTTACTTCGTTTAGCATGCTTGGACCCGGTACTTTTTATACCTATAATTCAGCAGGCAACATCATTGATTCCTCTAAATACTCCTCAGGACAATTTGTCAAAACATACATCAATCCCGAACCTCGTTTCAATGCAACCTACTTACTAAATGAATTCTCATCTGTTAAAGCTTCTTATGACAGAAATGTGCAGAACATGCATCTGCTCTCTAACTCCACTTCTTCCAATCCCACAAGCCTATGGACCCCCAGCAGTAATAATATTCAACCTGAAATATCTGACCAGTTTTCGGTAGGTTATTACAGAAATTTTTTAAACAACAAGTATGAGTTCTCTGTTGAAACATATTACAAGCTCATGCAGAATCAAATTGATTATAAAAATGGCGCACAATTAGTGCTGAATGAAAATGTAGAAAGTGAGCTGTTATATGGGCACGGCAGGTCTTATGGTGCGGAGTTTTTTCTGAAAAGAAAGTACGGTAAGCTAACCGGTTGGATAGGATATACCCTTTCGAAAACCGAATTGCAAATTCCAGGAATCAACAATGATGCCTGGTATCCGGCAACACAAGACATTACCAATGCCATTGATGTTGTAGTCATCTACGAGTTGAGCGAAAAATGGTCTTTTTCGGCCACCTTTATATATAATACCGGGTATCCGGTTACATTCCCGAGCGGCAAATATACAGTAGACGGAAATGTTCTTTATTACTATACCTCCCGCAATGGATACAGAATGCCTGACTATGACAGAATGGATGTCGGAGCCACTTACAAATGCAAAAAGCATAAGCATTACCAGGCAGACTGGTGCTTTTCCATATTTAATGTATACGACCGTTGGAATGCATACACTATCACATTCCAGCAAAATCCCAATAATCCGCAAGAAACCCAAGCTGTGCTAACTGCTCTTTTTGGAATAATTCCTTCTATTTCTTATGATTTTAAATTCTAGAAATATAAAAAAATACATTTGGTTATTGGGCATTAGTTGCTTGTTCTTAGCTATTAGTTGCCAAAAAGTAATTAATATCAATTTGAATTCTGTGTCTCCCGCAATTGTAATAGTCGGCAACATTAATGACCAGTTGGGGCCTTACACTGTTACACTTAGCCAAACAGTTAATTTCAGCGACCCAAACACTTTTCCACCCGTTAGTGGAGCATTTATAACTATTGCCGACAACGCAGGGACTACCGATACTTTAGTTCAAATAACCCCGGGTACATATCATACCAAAAAAATCTTAGGTGTTTCAGGCAGAACTTATTACCTGACTGTTATAGCAAATGGACAAACATATACTTCGTCCAGTACCATGCCGCAAGCAGTTACATTCGATACTCTTATTGTAGTTGAGCAACCCGGGTTTAGGGACACTAACCTCTATCCACAAGCTCAATTCCAAGACCCTTCGTCTGTTAGTAACTATTACCGGTTTATAGAAACAAGAAATGATACCGTTCAAACAAGAATATTTACCATAGATGATCAATATTCTAATGGAAGGTACATCAGTTATACATTACGCTCTGATACTGCTTTGGCTATCGGAGATAGTGTAAAGGTCGAAATGCAATGCATTGATCAGGGAACCTACCAATATTTCAGTACTTTCCGGGAAGCCAGCGGAGGGCAAACCAATGTAACGCCTGCCAATCCGATTTCTAATATCACAAATAATGCCTTAGGTTATTTCAGTGCACATACATCAAGATACAAGGCCATAAAAGTCCCCTAAGAATAAAAAAGTAAATCAATGCGAATTAACTATATTAAATCTTATCTACACATGAAAAATATCCTTATACTTTTCAGCCTGATTTTATTGGGGCTTACCGGATATGGACAATCATCCCAAGCCATAAGTCTGGATGATTGTTACAAACTAGCCAGGCAGAATTATCCGTTAATCAAACAGCATGACTTGATAGAAAAAACAAAAGATTATAGCATACAAAATGCTGCAAAAGGATACTATCCTCAAGTAAACTTTAACGGACAGGGAACCTATCAATCGGCCGTTACAACTATAGAAGTTAATGGACTTCCCCCGGCATTCAGCCACTTAAGCTTCCCAACACTTCCGCTGGAACAATTCAATCTGCATGGAGAAGTTGACCAGACCATTTACGATGGCGGGGTTATAAAACAGCAGAAACAATCTGATATTGCAAATGCCGATGTTCAGCAGCAAAATGTAGAAGTGCAGTTATACGCTTTAAAGGATAGAATCAACCAAATTTACTTCGGGGCCTTGCTTATAGATGACCAGTTGAAGCAAAATGATCTTACCCAAAAAGATATTCAAAGCAGTATAGATAAAATGCAGGCAGGTGTAACAAACGGAACAGCATTACAAAGTTCAGTAGACGAGCTGCAAGCTGAACTATTACAACAACAACAAAATAAAATAGCGTTGCAAGCCTCACGCAAAGCGTATATAGATATGCTGGGCGTATTTATTAATCAACCATTAAATGAAAACACTGCACTTCAAATACCGGTTAGTGTGGCTATTTCTGACAGCATAAAAAGACCCGAACTGTCTTTTTATGATTTACAGAAGAAAAATGATGATGTGCAGGAAAAAATACTAAACTCAACTAATCGCCCAAAGTTTTCATTTTTCGCCCAGGGAGGTTATGCACTGCCCGGCCTGAATGGATTCGATGTTAACCCTGCATTCTATTACATAACCGGGTTTCGCCTTAGCTGGAATTTGGGAGGATATTACACACAGAATAACCAAAAACAAATATTGGAAATCGATAAACAGAATATAGATGTGCAGAAAGAAACATTCCTATTCAATACCAATGTAACCCTTAAACAACAAAGTTCTGACATAGTTAAACTACGGGCCATGATTGATAAGGATAATGAAATTATTACAAAAAGAACGGAAGTGAAAGATGTATCGAAAGCCCAAATGGAAAACGGAGCTATTACCATCCATGAATACATAGGGGAGTTAGATGCTGAAGACCAGGCTAGGCAAAGCCTTAATTTGCATGAGATACAGTTATTACTTGCCGAGAAAAGTTATCAAAATACAACCGGAAATTAAATCATATTAAAATAAAAAAAACGATGAAAGCAACATCCATTTTAGCAGTAGCATCTTTACTATTTCTTTATTCTTCCTGCCACAACAGTGAAAACGATTGGGATGCAGCAGGAGCATTTGAATCTGTAGAAACCATTGTTTCAACGGAATCTTCAGGAACCATTATGGAATTTAATGTGGAGGAAGGCCAGACACTAAAGGCCAACCAGTTTGTAGGATTTATTGACAGCACACAATTATATGCCCATAAAATGCAATTAGAGGCTCAAATTGCATCTACCACCAGCCAGCAGCCGGATATACCTGTGCAGGTAGCCTCTTTGCAATCGCAACTTGAGGAAGCTGAAACAAACCAAAAACGGATGCAAAACCTGATAAAGGCGAATGCAGCTACACAGCAGCAAATGGATGATGCCAATACACAAGTGGATATGCTTAAAAGGCAAATTGACGCTCAAAAGAATGCGTTGGGTATTACTTCTATTACATTGACAAAGGAAGTAACTCCACTACAACGCCAGATAGATCAGATAAATGACCAGCTTTTAAAATGCAGAATCATAAACCCTTTACGTGGTACTGTGCTTACTAAATATGCCGAAGACCACGAAGTAGTGGTGCCGGGCAAAGCCTTATATAAAATTGCGCCAACAGATACGCTCATCCTCCGGGCTTATGTAACAGGCTCGCAGCTAAACCTGGTGAAGCTGGGGCAAAAAGTAACCGTAAGAACCGATAAAGGTGCATCACAATACGGGTATTATTCCGGTACTGTTTATTGGATATCTGATCAATCAGAATTCACACCTAAAACTATCCCTACAAAGGATGAACGTGCAGATCTTGTATATGCGGTAAAAATACGTGTAGTTAACGATGGATATTTGAAAATAGGCATGTATGGAGAAGTGAAATTTGCTGAATATACGGGAACTAAATAATAACAAATTAATTCAATCTGTCATGAATACAAAAGGAGAGTATATACCGGGAACCTGCAACATTGGTCCTGTAGAAACAAAAGCAAGGAGAAATGTTGCCATCATATCTGCCATCATATCTATAGGATTTATTATAATATTACCCATAATTCATGCTGACAAAATTTTACGACTCTTCTTGTTTTTTCCTGCTACCTCTGTCGGTGTCGGCTTCCAGCAATGGTATTTTCATTTTTGTGTGTCCTTTGGAATGAAAGGCGTTTTTAATTTTGGAGATATTGGTAAAACATTTACCGTTGAGCAACAAGAAAATTTCAAAAAAGACCGGGCAAAAGCCAAAAAAATGATTTTCATTGGAATCTTATTCGGATTAGTGGTTACTGGTTTATTTTACCTCCTTCCCTTATAAAAGATACATGCCCGCAATCACCCTAAATAATATCACCAAAACATACAACAAGAAAACTGTTCTTGCGGTAGATAATGTATCCTTCTCTGTAGAAAAGGGTGAAATTTTTGGGCTTATTGGCCCCGACGGAGCAGGAAAAAGCACCATATTCCGCCTGTTAACAACCCTTTTATTACCCGACAGCGGCACTGCCACTGTTGCAGGACTTGATATAATTAAAGACTTTAAGGCCATTCGGGGCATTTTGGGATATATGCCCGGCAGGTTCTCTTTATACCAGGACTTAACAGTAGAAGAAAATTTGAACTTTTTTGCCACTGTATTTAATACAACTATTGAAGAAAACTACAATTTGATCAAAGACATTTATGTTCAGATAGAGCCCTTTAAAGACCGTCGTGCCGGGAAGTTATCGGGTGGTATGAAGCAAAAGCTAGCTCTTTGCTGCGCACTTATTCATAAACCCGAAGTGCTGTTCTTAGATGAACCGACAACGGGTGTAGATGTGGTTTCCCGAAAGGAATTTTGGGATATGTTAAAACGTCTGAAATCACAGGGGATAACTATTATGGTTTCAACTTCTTATATGGATGAAGCCACCTTATGCGACCGGATTGGCCTCATTTTAAACGGTAAAATTCTATCCATAGCATCGCCCGAAGAGACAATTAAAGCCTACCCGGAACAATTATATGCCGTTAAATCAGATTCAATGTATCACCTTCTTCTTGATTTAAGAGCTTATCAGGACACTATTAATTGCTACACATTTGGCGAATATTTGCATTTGTCTATAAAAAGCAATGAAGCCGAAGTGCGTCAATATTTACAAGAAAAGGGACACAAAAACATTGAATTTAAAGCAATAACCCCAACAGTGGAAGATTGCTTTATACGTTTATTAAAAAGCCAGCATGAA
>JABDHI010000064.1:3658-12645 GCA_013285655.1 Bacteroidota bacterium | reverse complement strand
GTAATGAAAAAAATAGTGCTTGCGTTTTTTTTGACATTTACCACTTACGCCTCAATAGCTCAGGATACTGCTCGCCATACTGTTACCAGTCAGCAACGAATGGTGGCCAGGGCATATGTGGTAGAAGGGCTGAAAAAATACGTGGCCGGTGATTTTATTGGCACAAGGCAAAACCTGGCAAACGCCCTTAATTTAAATTCGGTAGATACTATTGCCTGGGAGTTTTATGGTTTGGCTAATATGCAACTTGCCCAATATAACGATGCCTTAAAAGATTTTTCGAACGTAATAAGGCTTGATTCAACTATTGAAGATGCGTATTATGAGCGTGCCGTTATTAAACGGAAAATGGTGCATTATACAGATGCGTTTTATGATTTGAGTAATGTGCTGACAATGGATCCGGGCAATGCAGATGCTTACCTTGTAAGAGGCTTGGTTCAAATACAAACCTCTAACTATCCGGAAGCAATAGAAGATTTCAATAACCTTCTGTCAATTAAAACGTCGTATGCAAATGCGTATATAAACAATGGACAGATGTACGAAAAAAATCAAAACTACCGAAGTGCTGTCAACGCATATAGTGCAGCGATTGCACAAAATCCTGAGGCGTTTTTAGGCTATTTCTACCTGGGTAACGCTAAAATAGAATTAGCCAACCACAGCACTATTGGTGAAGGTAATGCACAGTCAAATTTCAGCTATGGGCTTGATAAAAGCAGGATCACCGAAATAAATGATTTGCTATATGATGAATTAGCGATGTTTGATATTGGTAGTTATGATATTGCAAAAAAATGCTTTGATAAAGAGCTTGAACAAGATCCTACTTGTCCTGAGGCATATTATTATGGCGGAGAAATATTGCAAGCACAAAAAGATACTGCCGGTGCCATGAAGAATTACAATAAAGCCATTGAACTCAATCCGAAATATACCAGTGCTTATAGTAGCAGAGGACAACTGAAATTTTTGATGGGTGATAGGGCAGGAGCATGCACCGATTTTGATAAAGCCATTAAGCTGGGAAGTGCGACAGCTAAAGCAGCAAAAAACAAATATTGTTACTGAAAAATTGAGTTGTTATAAAGCAGCCGGTAAGCGACCTTCCGCTTTTAAGCAACCCTACTGTGGTTGTTATTGTTGGCTTGGCGAGCATTGGCCTCTTTGGACTTATAGGTGTTTTGCTGGTAAAAAAATTGGGAGACAATACTCCCGGGCTAATTATTTCAAACAAAGGTATAACCGACAATTCATCTGCAATGTCTAGCGGTTTTGTTCCGTGGGATGATATAATTGAAATGAAAGAAATACAGATAGTGAATCAGCGCTTTATTAATGTAGTAGTAAAGAATCCGCAAGATTATATTGACAGGCAAAAGAGTGCATTTAAAAGAAAATCGCTGCAACTGAACTTTAACCAGTACGGTTGTGTAATTGGCATTACGCCAAATGGGTTGAAGTGTAATTACAAGGAACTTAAAGAGCTGCTGGATAACAAACTAGCTGAGTATAAAAAGGCCTCGGCCTGAAAACTACATAGTTACAAATAAGGCTATTGCTGCCACGCTCATAAGTATAAGTGTAACCCAGCCTAAAATGTTCGATAAGGGCTTATTGGTATAATTACCCATTATTTTTTTGTTGTTGCATATGTGCATTAACAGTGCAATAAGTACCGGTGCTGTAACACCATACACTACTGCTGTAAACACAAGGGCTTTTATAGGGTTTATACCAATTACATTTATAATTAGCCCAATAAGAATTGAAATACCCAGTATCAAATAAAAGCCTTTGGCTTCGTGCCATTTTTTATTGAGCCCTTCTTTCCAGCCAAATGTTTCGGCTAGCATATAGGACACCGAGCCTGCCAATACCGGAATAGCTAAAAAGCCTGTGCCTATAACTCCAACAGCAAAAAGCAAATAAGCTGAATCGCCTGCCAATGGCTTTAATGCCGATGCAGCATCTTGCACTGTATTAATATTGGTTACTCCACCCCTAAACAGAACTGAACCTGTAGCGAGGATGATAAAATACATTACCAAATTAGAGAATAGCATGCCTATGTTCACATCATAACGCATCTCTGCAATATCTTCTTTGCCAACTATAACGCCTTTCTTTTTAACGTCGCGATCTTCTTTCTCCATAGAGGCCTGCCAAAAGAAAAGGTAAGGTGAAATAGTTGTACCCAATATGGCTACCAGGATGGCTATGTAGCCTTTATCCCACTTTATTTGAGGAAGGAAAGTTGCTTTTAAAATAGCCATCCCATCTTGTTTAACAAGGAAGGGTACGATTATGTATAATATCAAAACAAGGCAAAGCCACTTTAATACATTTGCAATTTTGCGGTAAGGAAAATAAATGAGGCAAACAATAAGTACGGCAACGAATAGAAATGAAAATATGATACTACTAACTGAAGGACATAGCATAGTAGCAACGGCACCCATACCTGCAATATCGGCACCAATGTTTAAAATAATAGCAGGAAATGAAACAAGCACGAAAGCATAAAGGATCCATTTTGAATAATGTTTCTTTATGGTTGTTGTTAGCCCGCTTGATGTAACTATACCAATGCGTGCACACATACCTTGTATAGCGGCCATTAAGGGAAAGGTGATTATGGCTGTCCATAAGGTGCTTAAACCAAATGCGGCACCTGCTTGCGAATAGGTGGCAATACCCGATGGATCATCATCACTGGCTCCTGTAAAAAAGCCGGGGCCCATTGATTTCCAAATATTGATCTTCTTTTTTTCGCTTTTAACTTCGTTTGGCATATGTTACGAATATACACCAATTTTTGTGCGACTTATGGAAGAGTTCTTTCAGCCTTATCTTTTCTTACGTAAGAAAATTACAAAGATCAAATTCATGGTAAG
This sequence comes from Bacteroidota bacterium, assembly GCA_013285655.1. Classification (GTDB taxonomy): domain Bacteria; phylum Bacteroidota; class Bacteroidia; order JABEUT01; family JABEUT01; genus JABEUT01. The sequence goes on along the minus strand of JABDHI010000064.1, from coordinate 9,745 downwards.
TGCACCAAATATAAAAGCACCGGCAATTATGGGAACAAAGGCCATTGGTGCTATGTTAATGGGTTGAGGGTGCAAAAAATTGGCAAGTAAGGTTAAAGCAATAATTCCTGTAGCTATTGTACCCGCAATCTTAATCTCGTTCGACTCCATATTCTCAATTAGTAATCATTGTATGGCAAAAATATCGTGCATTTGCCGATAATTGAGATTAGAATGAGTAGTTGGTGTGCCTGAATGAGTGGTTAGCAGGACAAAAACACCTGATTTTTGCCGCAAACTATATCAAATCTACTTAGTTTCAATGGTATAAGTTACCGCTAATGTAAAACACCCAATTGCAGGATTATAAATGTTAGATGGCTGGTATAAAGGCTTGGTATAAGTAAAAGCGGGTTCAATATCAAATTTACCCAGGGCCAAATCAAGCGTTAAAATCACATTATAATCGAGTGTGCCGAATGATGAATTGCTATTTGCTGCGGCACTTTTTTCTTTCGTTTTAATACCCTTTGCGGTGCTATCGGCAATTGCTGCATTTACATATTGAGTATAAAAATTGCGTGTTCCAAGGTCTACACTCACTTCCGGTTTAAATTTCAATGAGTTTTTAGCACCCAGTTTCCACTTAAACTTATAGGTCAAATCGGGTGTAAAGCTTATGTCGTTTGGCGAACTTGTTACTTTATTCTTTTCTTTATAAATATCATAATCAATAGTAAGCTTGGCTTTTAAGTGGTCGCCTATCCATTGCGAAACGTACGTCTCCAATGAATTGCTTAACGATGATCGTACCAGGTTAGGTGTGTTGGCCCCGAAAATATAATGGGTATAATTAAAGTCGAGTACCGTGTTATCGCTCAAATCTATACTCCAACCCGGATTAAAAGAAAAGGCATCGAAGCCTGATTTCTTCTTCGCTAATATATATTGCTCACCCAACTCTATATAGAATCCCTTAGGTGCCATATAGGTAAAGCTAGGTTCTAAATAAGGTATTTTAATATTGTTATGCAGGCCATGCTGTGCCTGATCGCTTGCATATTCAAGCCCGAAAATGAACATACGGTTTAAATCGTCATCGTCGTCGCTGCTATCTGCTTTTGCTGTATCAGCAGGCAGGGTAAAACAAACAACTTTGTTAGAAAAGTGTGCGGCGTGAACAGTGTTAACACATATAAATAACCCACCTAAAAACATCAGTATTTTCCTCCTCATAACCAAGTATTTAATCGTTTGTACTAAGATACTAAAAAACTATGGATGGGGTAATAAAAAGCCCCGCAATACTGCGGGGCTTTTTTAATGAATGTGCAGAAATTACTTTCCAGCTTTTGCTTTGTCTTTTCTGATTTCTTTGTTATCGTGTTGAACTTTCTTTTCGTCCTTCACGGCTTGCTTAGGATGGCCATTCTTTTCAGCGCGGTCTCTCTTAGCCACATCAGCAGCTTTCTTTTGTTCTTCTTTCTTTACACCGTCTTGTGCGTTAGCTGCGGTTGCGAAAGCAAATGATAATAAGATGGCTCCGGTTGCAATTACATTAGTTAGTTTCATGACAGTTTAAGTTTATTGTTATTTTATGATACAAACATACTACCCGAATATGAAGGAAGTATGAAGGATAAAGAATTACTTGAAAATTATTTAAGTGTTGATAATGATGACCAATGCAGGTTGCGGAATTTCCAGCCATCTGTGGTCTTCTCGGCCGTTCCGGTAAAATACCCCGCAGCATTAATATTCTTGTTGTCCTTATCTATCATAACCTCGCTATAGTTAGCAGATATAACCGCTAACGAAGGTGAAAGTGAATCGACGTATACATTGCTCCAGGTAAGCTTTATTTTCATAATGTTTATTGCAAGTACCTCCTTTACAAACCGTGTAGCCGAGTCATTATTCACAAATACCCGCTGTCCGTCGTTAGCCATAAAAAAGGCGGGCGTTTGCTCAAAGTAATTGAGCCATGCCGCTGGCCCAGCAACCGAAAGGTCGTTAGCTATATCAGCAGCCATTTTACGAACCTCTTTTTGAACACTTACATCTTTTGCCGGTTTACCTGCAACTTGAGGGTGATTGTTATTGGCGCATGAAGCGAACAACAACATTAACAATAACACTGATATTCTCATTCCAGTTAGTTTAATGTAAAGTTACTAAATAAAAAATCCCGCAATTCTGCGGGATTTTTTACAATGTATGATAAAATGCTTAGTTCCTTCTGTTGCCCATAATGCGAAGTAACGCAAGGAACAAGTTGATAAAATCCAGGTATAAACTTAATGCACCAAATATGGCCATTTTGCCAACAGTTGCATCGCCATTACTACCTACCTGTGCACCAATGTTCTTTATCTTTTGAACATCATAGGCAGTTAAGCCTGTGAATATAGCCACGCAAGCATAACTGATGATAATATTCATTCCTTCGCTATGCGTAAAGAAATTAACTATGGAAGCTATTATAACGCCAACCAATAACATCATTAATAGTGAACCGAATTTTGTAAGGTCGGTTGATGTAGTGTAACCCAATACCGCCATTAGGCCAAACATAGCCGCTGTTATAAAGAACACTGTATATATAGATGATGCCATATAAACGAAGAATATAACACTAAGGCTCATACCCGTCAGCAGTGAATAAGCTATAAATGCACCAGCCATTGCTCCGTATGAAAGCTTGTTGAAGCCTGCACCCATTAAAAGCACTAACCCAAGCGGGGCGAACATAGCAATGTAACCTATGGTGGTCATACCTACTCCGCCGGTTGGCCTAACTGAATACATTATTGAAGTAAGGCTGGCATCGGTAGCGAACAAATAAGATGTTAAGCCTGTAATTACAAGGCCTAAAAACATCCACGAAAACACTCTGGAAACAAATGTTTTAGAAGCCACTTCAGAACTAACCGACTGTACTTCTAAAGGATCTTGAAAATTTGAATTCTGATTATTCATAATCTGTATTTATGGTTAAAATTAACTATGCAAATATAAGCTATTTTGTGCCATGCCTATTGTTAAAAATGCTTAACACACTGAACACGGCTATATAATAAGACGTATATACTTTTGAAATACTTCTTTATCAATACATAATCAACTCCTACCCGTAACATCCTCATATTCAGAAGATGTGAGAAGGGGCAATTCTACCGAGAAATATGCAGAGGTTTTAGAAACAATAACTTTTTTTGAAGTTAAAAGCTGGTATCGCTGCTCAATACTTTTTAAGCCATGTTTATTTGAAAGAGCACTGCTGTTTTTTAGCTGAAGTTGATTTTTCACCACTAATGAACCTTTGTCAGTTGTAATTATTTCAATCCATAAAGGTTTATCTGCGGAAACAATATTATGTTTTGTAATGTTTTCAAACAATAACTGAAGTGAATAAGTAGCAATAAAATGGTTTCTATAGGCTTCATCAATGTTCCACTTTATCCTCATATTATCACCAAACCTTATTTTCAAAATATGAATATATCTGTAGGCTTGTTTTAGTTCTTCTTCAAGCAAAGTAAACTCTGTGTTTCTAAATTGAAGAGAGTATCTATAGTATTTTGATAGTTCAGTAACAAATTCAGGAGCATCATCAGATTTTGCCTCTACAAGATGTGTTAAGGTATTAAGGTTGTTAAACAAAAAATGAGGGTCCATCTGGGCTTTTAGCTCTCGCAACTCCATTGTAACAACTTGTTTGTTTATTTCAGCCAGGTTTGCCCTTTGCCGTTGCCTGTAACCACCAATAATAAAAAACGCAAGTATTATAATTAAAATAAAACCGCCGATAAAGGAGAAAAGAATTACAGCCTGTTTTTTTCGCTCCTGTGTGGCTATCGCGTCCCTTTTATCTAATTCAGCTTTTTCAGCGGCATCTTTTTTGTCGAGCTCGTAAGTCATCTCTTTATTTGCCAAGGCCCTATTTTTTTCAATAGTAAACAATGAGTCTTTTAATTTCATTGCCTTTTTATAGTATACCATTGCCAGCTTATAGCGCCCTGTGGTATCATACAGTTTAGAAATATTTTCTTCTTCACGCCTTAACTCATACTGATCATTAATGGTACTATCAATTACAATAGATCTTTTTAAATATTCTTCTGCTTCTTTAAACTTACCGGTTTGAGTATAAAGTGTACCTATATCGCCTAACCAAAGCGCTATTGAAGGCCTGTCACCAACTTTTTTGGCAAAATCTAATGCCTTCATATAATAATCTAGCGCCTTAGCCTTATCGTGTTGGTCTTTATATATATTTGCAATATTACCAAGGGTTGATGAAAGATTACCTGTATCCCCCATTTCTTCATATATTTTTAACGCCTTTGAATAAGAATCAAATGCAATTTTATATAATGAATCACGCTTAGAAATATTATGCGTTGAGTTAGATTCAGCCGAATTACGAACAAATATCTTGTTTACTGATTTTGATTCAAGTGCCTGATGGTAATAAACATTACCAAGGCTGACACAACTACCGGCAATGGTACCCTTGCTATTAATTTCCTCCCCTATTTTAAATGCTTTACGGTAATAATCGAGTGCTTTGGGATAATTGCTTTGAAATTTATAGACATCTCCAATTGCTATAAGGTCAGCTGCTGTATTGGATTTCTCACCTATTTCTTCATCAATTTTTAATGCCTTAATGTCATAATCAAGTGCATTAATATAGTTGCCTTGATTAATATACACATTACTAATACCTGTTAAACAGTTGGAAATACTGGATTTATCTTCCATCTCTTCATTTATTTTCAACGCCTTCATTTCATATTCCAGTGCATTTACATAATCACCCTGTATACAATATAAATTACCAATACTGGAAAAATTAAATGCAACGTCATCTTTGTCAGCCGTTTCTTCATTTATTTTTAATGCTTTTTGGTAAAAATCCAATGCTTTAGCGTAGTTGCCTTGTACTTTATAAATACTTGCAATTTTTGAAAGATTACTTGCTATACGGTGTTGATTTTTTAATTCTTCGTTTATTTTTAAGGCTTTTAAATAACAATCTAATGCTTTTGCATTCTCACCCAAACAATAATAAATAACGCCCATATTACTTGTACTAACAACAACTCCATTTTTATCACCAATTTCCTCAAACATTTTTAACGCCGTCATCACATACTCAAGTGCCTTCGGGTAATTACTCTGATGCATATAAATAGCACCAATATTACCTGTATTACCCGCAATTTCCTTTTTGTTTCCAATTTCTTCACTTATTTTCAGCGCTGTTGAATGACATTCTAACGCAATAGAATACTGCCCTCTGTCTTTATAAATAATCCCTTCATTTCTGAGAGCTGCCGCAATACCTTTTTTAAATCCAATACTCTCTGCCAAAGCTTGTGCATTCTTCGCACAAACCAACGAAGAGTCGTACTTACTTACATCTTCCAGTTGATCACTTAATCCGTTAAGTGTATTCACTTTATTGGAATCTTCTTTCTCAGTTTTTGCAATATGCAATAGCGAATCAATTATATGGTTCTGCCCATTAGTCTGCAAGTAATTAGCAAAAAGAAGTAGTATGAGTAGTGGCCAGTTTTTCATTGTTTTGTAAAGATATAAATCATAAGATATCTGGTTCTTAAATCCCATGCTGTAAATAATACGTATTTTCAAACTCTGATTGAAAACAAAAATTGCTATTATAGGAGGAGGTTCTGCAAGTTTAATGCTTGCTACACGGCTTGATGAAACCAAGTATGAAATAACTATTTACGAAAAGAACAAAGCCCTTGGCCGTAAGTTTTTGGTTGCCGGCGATGGAGGCCTAAACCTAACACATTCCGAACCTTTAGAGGAATTCTATAAACGATATACACCAACATCGTTTATAGAACCAATTCTTCGCACATTTTCAAATACCGATTTCAGAGCTTGGCTTGTTTCTATTGGTGTACCAACTTTTATTGGTACCAGTAAACGCGTATTCCCTGAAAAAGGAATCAAACCGATAGAAGTGCTTAATGCAATTATTAAGGTATTGAAGCATAAAAATGTGAAACTGGTTACTGATTATAATTGGCACGGTGAAGAAATGAATTCAGACATAACCATATTTGCTTT
>JABDHI010000064.1:1756-3648 GCA_013285655.1 Bacteroidota bacterium | reverse complement strand
GATCTGACGGAAGTTGGACAGATTTTTTTAAAGGCAAAGGAATTGAAATTGTTCCTTTTCAGGCATCTAACTGTGTTTTTAAAGTAGATTGGCCTGAAAGCTTCACTGCAATTGCTGCGGGCTTGCCACTCAAGAACATTTCAATTACAGCCCTCGATGCTACTAAAAAAGGAGAAGCTGTAATAACTGAATTCGGTATTGAAGGTGGCGCTATATATGCCTTAAGTAAACAGATCCGTCAACAGCTTAATGAAGGTAAGCAAGCTGTATGTTATATTGATCTGAAACCGACGTTGAGTATAGAAGATCTGATCACTGCTTTAAAAAGCAAGCCATCAAACAGTTCCATGTCTAAGTATTTAGAAAGTACTATTCATCTTTCTAAAGCCCAGTTGGCTTTACTTAAAAACCAAACCACACAAGAAGACTTTTTTAATAACGAAATATTGACAAAAAAGATAAAAGCCTTGCCTTTACATATAACTGGTCTTGGGCCAATAGATGAGGCTATATCAACAACGGGTGGAATAGCACTTAATGAAATTGACAATAACTTTCAATTTAAAAAATGGCCGGCGCATTATGCCATTGGCGAAATGCTCGATTGGGATGCTCCTACAGGTGGTTATTTATTACAGGCTTGTTTTAGCATGGGTTATAAACTGGCTGAGCATTTGAATACATTATAGCATTAATTTTGCAGCATGAATATAACACCAACTATACTTTTCAGGCTCACCTATCAGCACGAAGCCATTAACGGAATAATTGCCAACGTTAGCAAAACCCGCTTGCATTATTTCCCTGCGCCCGGCAAATGGAGTATACATGATAATATTGTGCATCTGGCAAAATATCAGCCTATATTTATTGAGCGACTGCACAAAATATTAAAAGAGAACACCCCTGAGTTTGGCCGTTATAGAGCTGAAGATGATGTTGAGTTTGAAACATGGCGCACATGGGACACTGTGAAACTACTCGAGCGTATAAAACATGATCGTGCCAAGATAGTTGACCTGGCAACCGGCCTGGATGAAAACCAGATCATGCGCATTGGCATACATAAAAAATTTGGTGAGCTAAGCATGGAAATGTGGCTGGAATTCTTTTTACTCCACGAGGCACACCATATTTACACCATGTTCCAACTGGCGAACGACTTGGATATTAAAACCGCATAGCCTTAAAACATTACCTTTGAATTAAGGAATGGATACAGGTAAAAAAATTCAGTATTTAGAAGGGATTAGAGGCGTAGCTGCCATGATGGTGGTAATGCACCACTTCCTGCTTGCATTTTTTCCTTCTTATTATTTTGGTGGCGACCCTGCCACTGCACACCTGCCCCATCAGTTAGAATTGAGGTACTGGCAAAACCCTTTAAGCGTATTTACTAATGGTGAGTTTATGGTGGCACTGTTTTTTGTTCTGAGCGGTTATGTACTAAGCCGCTCCTACTTTCAAAAACCACAAATAGAAACACTTGTATCAGGTGCCTCTCGCCGGTTCCTACGTCTGTATATTCCTTTAGCTGTTGCACTTATATTGGCGTTTATTGCACTTCGCTGCAACTTTGGGCTAATACCAAAAACAGTCGACTATACCCACTCTAGCTGGCTTACCGGAACTGCACTTGGAGACAGGACCATAAAATCCTTTTTGCCCCACTTATTGTATAACACCATGTTTAATGTAGATAATGTATATGTCACATCTTCCTGGACAATTTCATTAGAACTGTATGGTTCAATAATGGTATTCGCTTTACTGGCACTTACCCACAGAACAAGTGGTAAATGGTTTTTCTTTATAACAACAGGCCTGGTGGCTTATTTTTTGTTTAACGATTTTTACATGGCATTTATAATTGGCATTTTCCTTAATTATTT
>JABDHI010000064.1:0-1746 GCA_013285655.1 Bacteroidota bacterium | reverse complement strand
CCTTTAGAGAAGATAAGACTTCGTTGGTTGATTGTTTCTGTTTTATTAATTGCAGGGCTTTTTATGGGCGGGTTCCCTACCTGGCAATTTTGTCCCGACAAAGAGACTTTTTACAAATTCGCTACAGCACCCATATTTGCAAACAATACAAATACCATTCATTTTATTGGTGCTGCATTGGTTATAATGGCGGCCATGTTATCTAAAACATTTCAAAAGATCTTTTCGGGTAAGTTATTTGTTTTCCTTGGCGACATATCTTTTTCAGCCTATCTCATTCACCCCATTATAGTTACTACACTTTCGTTATGGGTGTTTTTAACCACGGTTCACGCAACACACAAATACAGCTTATCCGTATTGGTTAGCTTAATAGTAACCATTGCAGCTACACTTATTATGGGCAAAATAATGACAGTATTTGTCGATAAACCCGGAGTGCGGTTTTCGAAATACTTTTATAACCGCTTCTTTAAATCTAAAGAAGAGTCGCTGGCTTAGTGTATCTGCTTTTTAGTACGGCTTTCCCAATACTCAGGGCCGTAGTCAATAAATATTTCTTCGCCTGCTTTAATGTCTTTATAAGCGTAATAGATAAAACGATTCTTCTTTACGTTAGTTTGCCAGTCGGCGTTTGGGTTTGGCGATGAATTATAAATAGCACCTGAACCAAATACTACTGCCGCCTTGGATTTAGCATCGTCCATATCTTTAGTCCAGCCAAAAATATATTCCTGCAATAAGCGTGGAATACGATGCCAGTCACCTTTTAAAAGAATGAACGGATCTTCTTCCAATACCTCGTTCTCTTTAATTGCTTTTTTAGCAAACACCCCTACTCCATGTAATTTCGACATGCGCAGTTCTAACTTAGGATTGCGGTAAAATATTTTCGGGTTATAACCTTCAGGATAAATAAGCTTTCTTGCCATACTGATATAATATATCTATTAAATTAAATATTGTTTTTATTAACCCTGCCATTTATGGCAGGGATCATAATGACTCATTTTTTTTCGGCTTTAGCCATGACTAATTAAACTTATACTTCTTAATAAACGTTTCGTATTCTTCTGTAAAAGTAATTTTTCTGTGATGTTCTGTTTGATTATTAATATACTGTCTCACTTTTTCAACTTGTGATTCACTTACTGAAACTGCAAAATAATCTACAGCCCATTCCAATCCTCCAGTTAAAATATTGTTTTTATTAGCCCATCTCGACGACTCCCCTTTTATCAATTGCATTGTTTCTGAAATTGATTTGTCAGCATTCAGGGCTATCAAACAATGTACATGATCAGTATAACCATTGATCAAATCTATATAAATGCCCTTTTGTTTGGCGTTTTCTTTAATATGTGAAAACAACACTTCTCTGATTTGTTCGGTTAAATACGGTTGTCTATTCTTTGTACCCCAAACCGCATGAACCCAATTCCTGACGTATGACATTTTATTCAGGGCTAAAGCCCAAATTACTTAATCTACTTATTCCCCGTGCTAAAGCACGGGGTTATTTTAACTATTGATTTTGTTCAACCCAGCTCTTTGCTTTAGCCAGTGCATTGTTAATACCTTCTATATGTGTTCCGCCGGCAGTTGCATAAAACGCTTGCCCGCCGCCGCCACCTTGTATTTCTTTACTAAACTCACGTATCAATGCCGATGCGTTCCAGTTCTTTTCTTTGGTCAGGTTATCGGACATTGCCAAGAACAAATTGGCTTTACCATTTATTTCAGCGC
>JABDHI010000063.1:143-13568 GCA_013285655.1 Bacteroidota bacterium | reverse complement strand
CTGGCTTCCAGTAGAGTCACAGAATTTGTATCAGCTTGTTTCTTAAGCTGAAGAATATTCAGCAACTTATCCTGCACTTCGCTAAAATGTTTGCCTATTATCAGGGCTGCATATTCGTAATCAATTACATTACCAATTCGATATAATTTCAGAAGGGGTATAGCTATATAACGTGTAAGAATAAACAAGTTGCCACCCATAAACAGATAGAATAGTGTAGCCCGAAGTGGCACACTAAAATCGCCATAGTAGGCCATAACTACCAAGGTAATATAAAAAGACAATCCTAAAGAAGATGCATACAGCAAACCCCTTAGTAAAAGATTTTTATAATACTTCCGGATAAACTCATCCAGACGGCTTACCAGTATTTGATATGAAGCATTCATTTCAGTACATCAAATATACGCAGCATTAGCCATGAAATGAAGTTTTAAAGGTTAATTATTCTTAATTGGTATTTCACTATGACAAATGATTGATATTGGTGAATAGTAAGGGTTATTTATGTAGTTTTATTGCACTAACCGTTTACTTTTGTTACCATAAGTACCTTTGCCAGAGGTTATAGTGTAGTATATGTATAAAGCATCTGTAATACTTCCTGTTTATAATGAATCGGCCATTATTGAGAAGACGTTGCTTGCCATAAGCGCTTACGCCCAGCAACATCCCGACTATTATTTTCTGTTTGTAAATGATGGCTCAACTGATAATACGGCTACATTTATCAAAAGCAGACTAAGCAATGGAGGCAATGTTGCAATTAAGAATCTTGAAAAGAATGTTGGTAAAGCAGAAGCCATAAGGCTTTCGTTGACTGAGCTTAGCTCAGACTATATAATTTTTACAGATGGTGATCTGGCCTATTCACTCGATCATATTGATAAAGTTATGGAGGCACTTAAGAACAGTGATATAGCCATTGGTAACCGCAAATTGGGTGAAACACATCCTCAGAAAGCACAGCGTTATGTGGCAGGTGAAGCATTTAACTGGCTTGCTCGGAAAATGCTCGGCTTGCCTTATACAGATACTCAAGCCGGTATAAAGGGATTTACCAAAGATGTTGCGAATAAACTTTTTGCTTTAAATCGCATTAAAGACTTTTCTTTTGATGCTGAACTCTTATATATAGCCAAGTTAAAGGGGTATAAAGTTTCATTGATACCTGCCCGGGTCAACCAAGAGCATAAATTTAGCCCCTCTAACATACGCGTATTGCGCGATTCGCCAGGCATGTTCTTAAGTCTTATAAAGATCATTTTTTATCGAATAGGCGGCAAGTACAATGAATAGCATACTACTTAGTTTCGATCTTGAAGAATTTGATATTCCTGAAGAGTATGGACAAAAGCTTGAGGATGAAGAAAAAATTCGTGTAACTCACACCGGGTTATTGCCTTTGTTAGGGCTTTTGGATAAACATAAAATTGTTGCAACGTTCTACACCACTGCCTTTTTTGCAGAAAAGAATCCTGCACTAATGAAAAACATAGCATCAAAACATGAGATAGCTTCGCACGGATATTATCATTCTTCCTTCAAGCCAGATGATGTAGCTAATTCTAAAAGTACATTAGAAGCAATAACTCAAACAACTGTAAAAGGCTTTCGTATGGCGCGATTAGCGCCTATCGACAAATCATTGTTGGCGAAAGCAGGTTACGTTTACGACTCATCTCTCAATCCAACGTTTCTGCCCGGGCGATATAATAACTTAGGCAAACCAAGGTTACCATTTAAAGCTGACGGATTACTTATACTTCCGGCTTCAGTAACTTCGACTTTTCGTATACCTCTATTTTGGATAAGCTTTAAGAATTTCCCGGCTACTATTTATACTATACTTGCAAAACGGACATTGAAGAAAGACCAATACCTCAATCTTTATTTTCATCCCTGGGAATTTGCTGATATGTCCTCGTATAAGCTACCTAGTTATATTAAACGCATTTCAGGAAATGCATTGCTGCTTAAATTTGAAAAGCTATTGCTCGAATTAAAACAAAATGGAGATTTTGTTACTACCGCCGAATATTGCAACACAGCTTTAAAGCATGCTCATTAAGGAAGAAAATAAAATTGATAAGTATATCCCCGCATTTCTACTGAAAGATAGCAGCACATTTTGGATATTCTTATTGGCTTCTTTGGGCGTCGCTATACAACTAACTGTTCGCGGTCCGGCTGCTTATAACAATTACATTATTTTTGAGTCTTCCTTCTCTCATCTTATTAACGATCAAAACCTTTATCGCAATTATTGGGATGAATACAACGACCTTTATTTATACAGCCCGACATTTGCATTGCTAATTGCACCGCTAACATTGATGCCGCTTTGGATACAAGTAATAATATGGTGTTGTCTTAATGGTTTCTGTGTTTATTATGCTTTGAGGCTTTTACCATTGAATAATAGGCAACGTTTAGGCATGTGTCTTTTTATGCTTATTGAATATATCAATGCTTCGCAGAATGTGCAAGTAGCCCCAATGGTGGCCGCATTCATCATATTTGCTTTTGCCTTTTTTGAAAGAGATAAGATATTCCTTGCAGCTTTTTTTATAATACTCGCAACATTTATAAAGGTATATGCCCTTGTAGCTGCTATTTTATTCTTGTTTTACCCAAATAAACTTAGATTCATCCTGTACATGATTTTCTGGGCAACCATTTTCTTACTTGCACCACTACTGGTAAACACACCCCACCAGGTTATGTTTCAATACCACCAATGGATAAACCTCACATTATCAATACATCAAGGCGAAGAAACGGGGGTGAATCCCAATATAGCCATTCCACTTTCTGTTATGGGCTGGCTTAAAACATGGTTCAACCTGAATCCTCCCGCTCTTTATATTCAGTTAAATGGTACAGTTTTACTATGCTTGCCATTTTTACGAAAGCAGTATTATAAAAACATAAATTTTAAACTATTGGTGCTTGCGTCAATTCTTATTTGGGCTATGATATTCAATCATATTGCTGAATCAGCTTCATATATAGTTGCAATTTTGGGGGCGACTGTTTGGTTAGTAACCGGTAAGAGAGATATTCTTACCATAGCATTAGCAGTTTTGGTATTTGTTCTTAGTGTGTTGTCACCAACATCCCTTTTCCCTCACTATATAAAAATACATTATGTTGTTCCATACGCATTAAAAGCATTTCCATGCATTTTACTTTGGTTTGTTATCATATATAAACTACTCTTTACTGAGTTCAATTCACCGCTTGCTGTAAAATCCTAACTGGCTTAATCTCCGTATATCTCTCAATAAATAGATATATGGACTATATAATTTCTAACTTTGCTCAAACAGGTTTGGTGAAAAAGAAAACGGCAAGGATATTTGGTATCATTAGCGGAGTAGCTCTGTTACTGGCGGTCTTTTTAATCTATCGCCACGAGCTTTTCCAGGCATATGCCTTTTGCACTATCGCTCTGTTTACATGTTATATTTTCCTGGTTTATACACAATCTAAATTATCTGTAATCAACGCTTTGGCTTGTCACTTAGTTGCCATAGCTGCCATGTATTTTTCCGGGAGCATAATGGCCTTATCTACTACTTATATATTATTGCCATTTGCCGCTTTAATGGTCCGGAACGTATGGATGGATAAACTGGCTCATACCCTCAAATTGTGGATCGAACCTATCCTATTTTTAATAGCTATAGGTGTTTATATAGTTGAGCTAAGAATAAACGCAGGTATGGAGACTACTGATGCCCGAATATTTCCGATAGCTTTTTTCATTGCCAATGGGTTTATGGTTTTTGACGTGCTACTTGATGGATTAAAAATCAAAAAAAGAGTAAAGAGAGGTTATGGGATGGCTGCAGGTGAACCCGCTCCTATATTCTGCCTTCAGAACGAAAACGCTGAACAGGTATGCCTTGCTGATTTTAAAGGCAAACATAACGTGCTCTTAATATTTGTCCGTGGTGAATGGTGTCCCTTGTGTCACATTATGCTTCGCACCTACATGAAAGAAAGTGCCAAGTTTAAAGAAAAGAATGTATTTCTTTTGGTTATCGGTCCTGATCCCACCGGTGTAAACCGCCGCATGGCAGAGGAACTGAAACTCGATTTTCACATTCTTTCAGATACTAAACTAGCGGTTACTAATTCATACCGTCTTAAAATAAAAGCCGAACACTTACTGCATGCATCGAATTATAGTTTCGAAAATGAAATACCTCTTCCGGCATCATTTTTAATAGATAAACAGGGCATTATACGTTACTGCTCGAACCCTGAAAAGATAGGAGAAGTTGTAAAACTTACTGATATATTCCCTATTTTGCAGTCAATTGATGGCCAACAAGCCTAATGACAACACTTAGCGACATAGTTTTTATCCTTTCAGCTTTATTCGCTGCTTTTGCATTATTGCAACTTGCTAAAAATGCAAAACTTAAACGCGATAATAAAAGCTACCAGAATATATTCCAACACACTAACGATTCGCTTCTACTAATAGATATTATTGATGGTAAGATACTGTATTGTAATATAGGTGCGCAAGAGATGTTAGGCTATTCGCTGGATGAGCTATTAACCAAAACCATTTTCGATATTCACTCGAAGGACCAACTTGAACGCAGTTCAGAAGTAATTGCAACAGTATATGAGAAAAGGGGATTGATATATAGCGACTTGCCTTTTATTAGCGCAAGGGGAGAAAAGATAGATGTTGAATGTAGCGCCAAAGTGGAAGATTTTGCTGGCAAAGTGGTAATATTTATTTCTGCTCGCGATATAAGGGACCGCTTGCGTTTACAAGAACAGATTCAGAAACAGAGCACCATAATTGAACAAAAGAATAAAGACCTGATTGATAGTATAACCTATGCTAAAAACATTCAGGAAGCTATACTTCCATCCAACACTTCAATGCAAGCTGCTTTCCCTGAAATGTTTGTGCTATACAAACCTAAGGATATTGTAAGTGGTGATTTTTATTGGTATAACTCTGTACGCTCCTCTTTAGACACGAACCTTGCTGCTAGTGGCGCACGCCTGTCAGTTATTGCAGTAGTTGACTGTACTGGGCATGGTGTGCCTGGTGCTTTTATGAGTTTGGTCGGTTATACATTATTAAACCAGACTGTTACAGTACCCGAAATAAACTCTCCTGCACATGTGCTTGATTATATGAATAGAGAGTTGGTGCACATGCTCAACAAAAAGATGGACGAGATAGTTATTAATGACGGTATGGATATGTCGGTATGTGCCTTCAACTCGCAAACCATGAAACTGAACTATGCCGGAGCCAACCATGTAATGTATTTAATGCGGAACGGCCAGGTGACCAGTTACGATGGAGACAGGCAAGCTATTGGACTACAAAGTCGGGAAAGGCTAAAACCATTTACTAATCACCAAGTAACTGTAGAAAAGGGAGATGTTATTTATATGTTTACTGATGGATTTGAGGATCAGTTTGGCGGCGAGAATGGTAAAAAATATAAGAGTTCGAAGTTTCGTGATTTCCTTCTAAGTATCCACAACAAGCCTATGGCTGACCAAAAGAAAAATCTTGAAACTGAATTCATCACCTGGAAAGGTAAGCACGAGCAACTAGATGATGTTTTGGTAATAGGTATAAAGATCTAACGGCATCCGTTATCTTCCATATTTTGCAGCAATACTTCTCTTACTTGCTCCTTTAACGCTGGTATATCTTTTAATGTAAGCCCTTTTGTTTGTATAGGCTTACTCCAAATTGCTCGAACAGCACCTGGCTTCATTTCAAATTTATTTGCCGGTAAATACTCCTTCGCATTTAAAACGGTAAGCACTGCTATTGGCAGTTGAGTTTCAATAGCCAATCTAAATGCCCCATCTTTAAACTCAAGTAAAGACTTTTTAGAGCGATTGCGGGTACCCTCTGGGAATAGGACGACCGACACTCCTTCATCGAGCAAAGACGATTTCATCTTCTCCACACTCTTTACTCTGTCACCTCTATCTTTTCTATCTACCGTTATATATATTTTTTTAACTATGTAACCCATCAATGGTATGCGGGTAACTTCTATTTTCGAAAGGAACCGGAATGTATTTGAACATGCGCGGGCAAATAATGGGATATCGAGTTGCGAGGTGTGATTAGAAACAAACACGTAGGCTTGATTAGGTTTTATAAGATCTTTCCCTTTAATATCGGTACGAATAAAAAATAATGTAAATAACAACCAGGCCCAAAACCTGGATACTTTATGAGCATTAACAGCCATACTCCTCTTGGGCAGAAAGATAAACACAAAGAAATAAGCAGGTATAACTACAAGATGCGATAGAGCCACTATAATAATGGCGTAAACTGCAAAACTCATCTTAGCTATTCTTCCTAACATCTGTAGTTAAATTAGAATACAATATAAACAGTAAACTTAAACACAAGATCATTACTTACAGTTGGTAACGAATAGGGCCCGTATCTATAATAGCTACCTACACCCAATTGCATAAAACTTACAGTAAGCAGGTTATTTAATTCTATCCCTGACTCATAATAACCCTTATTCATTGTTTTTATTGGCGTAGGGAAATTAAAATGATTGGCCGCATTATCTAACATGCCCCAACCTATATGAGTTACTAACTTTAAATGTGGCCTGAAATTACCGGCACGGAATAGGAACGATTCAAAATCGTGTGAAAGAAAAATATTTCCATATTCACTTGATAGAAATTCATTCAACCGCATAGTTTCAAAAGAATTATCCACTGCTAAAGTAAACTGTTCATAACAGGCGTTACCATTATAGAGCATTGTGTAAGGTACATTACCATTTACGTATCCTGCGAGTCCCGTAATAGAAAAGCTACCAAGTTGTGGTATATGGAACACTTTTGAAACCTTCAGGTCATACTTCATATAATCAAATTGCCCGTTCAATAAGTTATTAAATCCATGAGTAATGTTAACCCATACAATAGGATAATTTGTTCCTAGCGATATCATCCCCAATGGACTTTTCAAAAACTTCTCTCCGTAGGCGAATCTAATATTCAAGCCTACTTCAGTAAAGTTAAATTGGTTAAATAATGCAGCAGCGCCATTATCTGCATATCCATACCTGTAACTATTGGTTACAGTCCGTAGCTGTTCATCGCCAAACACATTGAATTGAAAATAACGCAGTGCATCGAATGAAAGAGATACCTTCTTCTCTTCGATCTTATCCATGTTATTTACAAAGTACTCGTGGTATGCCTCCGACGATAAAAGATGATCATCATTATAAAAAGAAACACCACCTGCTTCTATCACATCATTCTTATACGCAAAATCTAATTTTAAATGAGAGTATGGGTTAAACAAAAACCCAATATCGCCACCATATTTAAATGCCTGATCATTAAAACCATAAGCGCCATACCCGCCAACCGAAACAAATTTCGATATTTCGTCGTTGGTATGCATTCCGGCCCCAAGTCTAAAACCTTCGTAGCCATTATAATCTATAATTCTATTCAAATCAAGATCGGCCCAACCCATACGCAGTTTTCCTGTTGCTAACGATTCAAACCACTGCAATTTACGGTCAAGGTGCGATGCTTTACCAATGCTATCTATTACTTTATAGGTCTTCTTCTCCTTGATTGAAAGTGTATCGTTACGATATTTATTCCAGATGGAATCATTTTGCATAGATGCATTGTCAGCTATCTCTACTTCTACTCTTCCGAAATCTCTTTTCTTTAGTACAGTATCAAGTACTATATCTTTAATATAACTACGCGTCACAACTTTCAGCTTGTTGTGTTCATCATCAGGGTTTACAGCTTCATTGCCGGTACCCATGGTAGTATCGCTCATCTGTATATTATTGTATACCCAGTCTGTATTAAGTTGAACAGGAAACCACTGCTTATGGTTTATATATTCGTACTTCTGTTGTATATGTATGCTAATAGTATTATCTAATTTTATGGGCTGTGCAAGGACGTTCTGCAATGCATACCCATTGGTATTAATATAAACTACACCCTTCATGCCATCAAAATTTTTCCCCTTTTTAGGATGGTACGATATTACAAAAACTGTATCCTTTCCATTATACAAGGTGTCCTGAATAATATAGTTGTACCGCCTTATCCCGGCATTTGATATTGGATTCAGGTAATTGCCATCTAATATCAAGATATATTCCTTATAAAACGAAAACGACTGCAACTGCGTTGCGAGCAAAGCAAATGGCGAATTTTTTATGCCCGAAGTACGCGTTGCAATTATCTCATCGTGATTATGATCTGGGTAAAGGAATTTGCGTTTACCAATTGATTCCGATAGAAAGAGATATTGTTTTTGCAAGAAATTAGATAGCCCGCCTTTCTGCTTCTTTGAAGTATCTATCCTAGTTTTATTCTTTAAAGAATCAAAAGAGTTTACTGTATCAGTTTGGGCTTTCATGTCTGCAGTAGCATACATCTTATTGTAAGACGTATACGTAAATGAATGGACCTTCTCCGGGTTATTCTTATCACTATTATCTATAGCTCGCTGTATAATACGCAATGCTGGATTCACTCCTGGCAGTATCACTACTTCCTTCAAACTAAAACTTGCCTCTTCAAGTTTTATAGTAAGATGTTTTATTACTTTTCCGGTATCTCTAATTGGTACGATAAGGTCCTTATATCCAACATAAGAAAACGTGAGTGAAGTTATAGGAGATGCAGAAGTCAGCTTAAAGTTCCCATCTATATCAGCAGTTGCACCCATTTGCGGATGCCCTGTAACTATCATATTTACAAATGCAAGTGATGCGCCAGATTGCTTATCAATTATTCGTCCTTCTACTACGTATTGCGCCATAATTAATGACGAAGTACATAAAAACAGAAAGAAAGCTACAAGTAATTTCCTCATTAATGATGCATTATTGCAAAAGTATTATAATCTGCCCATTGCGCAGAACACGGTTTATATAAAACTAAAAACCCCGCTGAGAGCGGGGTTTTTAGTTTTATAATTACTTTGTCTTTTCTTCGCGTTCCTTTTTTATCTTTTGATATTCCTCTATCTTCTCCATCTGTTCTGCAGTAAGAACAGTTTTTAGTTGTGCCTTCAGGTTTTCCTTGTTAGTTTGATTAGCAGTTTTTAAGCCTTCGGGGTTGTTGGCATATTTTTCTTTATTTGCCTTACGAGTAGCAACAAAACTATCA
The DNA here is from genome assembly GCA_013285655.1 of Bacteroidota bacterium. Lineage (GTDB taxonomy): Bacteria > Bacteroidota > Bacteroidia > JABEUT01 > JABEUT01 > JABEUT01. The sequence continues at coordinate 4,370 of JABDHI010000063.1, read as the reverse complement.
AACATAGGTCTGGTTTTAGTCACTTGTTCAGGGGTTAGTTGTGCTACATTGGTATATTGAGCAATTATTCTGTCTGTTGGGCTACTTTGGTCTTGGGCATTAACCGAGAATATTCCGGTTAGTACAATGGCAAGTATTAAAATGATTTTTTTCATATTGTATGTTTTTAGTTTGATGTTAGAATATGTAATTAATTTAAAACAGTCTTATATATTTTGCATCCCCATCAACAACACCGGATTCTCCATCAGGTGCTTAAATGTTTGAAGGAAAGCCGATCCTGTAGCACCATCAACAACCCTGTGATCGCAAGACATGGTAATTTTCATTACATGGCCCGGCACAAGTTTGCCATCTTTAACAACTGCAGTTTCTTTTATTCCTCCAATCGCCATTATACATGCATCTGGTGGATTAATAATCGCAGTAAATTCTTCTATACCATACATACCGAGATTCGAAATAGTAAATGTATTTCCTTCCCAGTCGGCAGGTTGTAATTTTTTATCCTTTGCTTTTTGGGCGTATGCCTTAGTTTCAGTCGAAATTTGCGAAAGTGTTTTGCCATCCGCGAAACGTACTACCGGCACAAGCAACCCTTCTTCTACTGCAACTGCAATTCCAATATGTATATGCTTATTATAGCGTATTACATCTCCTCTCCAGGATGAGTTAACCTTTGGATGACTGCGTAATGCAGTAGCAACGGCCTTTACTATAATATCATTGAATGATATTTTTACAGTAGCTACGCCATTAATAGATTCCCTGGCTTTCATCATTTCATCCATTGCCAACTCCATGGTAAGGTAAAAATGAGGAGCAGTGAATTTGCTTTCTGCCAACCTGCGTGCAATGGTTTTACGCATTTGCGATACAGGTTCTTCGGTATAACTTTCTACACCAACAAACTGAGGAGTACCTCCTGTGTAATTATCAATATCACGTTTTACAATGCGACCACCATCACCAGTACCCTTTACAAGGTTGGTATTTATATTGCGGTCCTTTGCGATCTTTTTCGCTAACGGAGACACTTTCGAATGGCCATTTTCACTAGGGGCAGGTTGAGCGGATGTTGCTGCAACTGGAGCTTGCACGGGTTGTTGTGCAGGTATAGCCGCACCTTGTACTTTAGGCTGTTCTGCTTTCGCTTGGGGAGCTGCTACAGGAGCAGGCTCATCTTTCTTAGGTTCTGCTGCCGGAGCCTTTTTAGATTCACTTGCAATTAAGTCTTTTACATCTTCATTAGGTTTACCTACAATTGCCAGTATTGAATCTACCGGAGCAGTTTTACCCTTTTCAACACCTATATATAATAATGTGCCTTCCTGAAATGACTCAAACTCCATAGTAGCCTTGTCAGTCTCTATATCCGCCAAAAGCTCACCGTTCTTAACAGTATCACCAATTTTTTTATGCCATTCAGCCACAACACCTTCTGTCATGGTGTCGCTTAATTTGGGCATTCTTATAATCTCAGCCATATAAATAAATAATTATTTAAGCATTAATCCATTATATACGGATAGTCCTTTTGCATATACACATCCTTATATAACTCCGAAGGATCAGGGTATGGCGACTCTTCAGCGAACTTAATACAGTCTTCTACCTGCGCCTTAATTTTAGCTTCCGTAGCCTCAATTTCAGCATCAGTGATCCATTTATTTTTCTTTAAAATATCCAAGGTATGCTCAATAGGATCTTTGGCCTTGTATTCTTCAACTTCTTCTTTAGTACGATAGGTAGCAGGGTCACTCATTGAGTGGCCACGATAACGATAGGTCTTAATTTCTAACAATGTCGGGCCTAATCCTTTACGTGCATTCTCGGCAGCCGAAGCAATTGCTTCATGAACTGTTTCGCACCTCATTCCATCAACAGGAAAAGAAGGCATATTATACGCTTTACCTAATTCATATAAATCCGTTACGTTACTTGTACGCTCAACCGAGGTACCCATAGCATAATGGTTATTCTCAATAATAAATATTACAGGCAATTTCCAGGTCATGGCCATATTCAAAGCTTCGTGAAAAGCTCCTTGTCTTACAGCTCCATCACCCATTGAACAAAGCGTAACCCGGTCGTTTTTATTGTATTGGTCAGCAAATGCAATACCCGCACCTAGTGGAACCTGTCCACCTACGATGCCATGTCCGCCAAAAAATCTGTTCTTTACATCGAACATGTGCATAGAGCCCCCTTTGCCTTTTGAGCAACCGGTAGCTTTAGCAAATAACTCAGCCATTATAAATTTAGGATCGGTACCTTTTGCAATTGGGTGAACGTGATCGCGATATGCTGTAATCATATTATCATCGGGCCTGGTAGCGCTAACGGCACCCGCGGCAACAGCTTCCTGCCCAATATATAAATGACAAAATCCACGTATTTTTTGTTGTATATATGCTTGCTGGGTTCTTTCTTCAAACCTCCGCATTAGCAACATCAACTCATACCATTTCAGGTATTGATCTTTTGAAAACTTTTCAGCCGACTTTTTTTTCTCTGCAACTTTGTCCATAACGCTATGGTATATAATCTACAAAAATAGCAGAAATAGGGAAAAACAGTATGTTTTGCTATCTTTGTTATAGTAAAAGGGCTTCTACCTATGAAAAAGATACTTTTCCTGTTACTTATTCTAGCTGGCATTAAGGATATTAGTGCCCAAACCCAATATAAATACTGGATAGTATTTACCGATAAGAACGGTAGCCCATACTCAATAAGTAATCCTTCAGCTTATCTGTCGCCGAGGGCTATTTACAGGCGCACCAAATATGGTATACCCATTCAAATTAACGACTTACCACCTAACCCTAGCTATATTGACAGTGTTATAGCTAAGGGTGCTATTTTGTTTAACCGCAGTGGCTGGTTCAATGCAATAAGCGTGGCTTTTACCGATACCAATAACATGGCAAAAGTAAGGGCATTGCCATTTGTGCAAGGCACCCGCAATGTTACCATAATTAAACCGCGCAATGGCGGAAAACCTCCTAAGCCTTTCCGTCCTGATAAAAGGTCATTACAGGCTCTGGCAGATACAACCAATTATGGTCAGGCTTATAACCAATCTCATATGATAAAGGTAGATTGCCTGAACAATGCCGGCTATAGAGGCAAAGGCAAACGCATAGCAGTTATTGATACCCGCTTTGGTGGAGCAGACAAACTTGCTGCATTCGATTCATTGCGTAACCGCGGACAGATATTGGGAACTTGGGATTTTGTTTGGGAGAAGTCTTCTGTGTATGATGATTCTATCAACGATTACCATGGTGAGTTGGTACTTTCGTGTATGGCAGCAAACCTTCCGGGACAAATGGTAGGTGACGCCGTAGATGCTGATTATTATTTGCTTCGCACAGAAGATATTTATTCTGAAAATATGATAGAAGATGACAACTGGGCATCTGCGGCCGAATATGCAGATAGCGCTGGTGCAGATATTATAACAACCTCTTTAGGATACAACACGTTAGATGATGCCCGAAATACTTATACTTATGCACAAATGAACGGCCGCACGGCAGTTGCCAGTATAGCAGCTACTATTGCCGCTGAAAAGGGTATTGTAGTATGTGCCGCATCCGGTAATGATGGCAACGACACTTGGCACTACATCAGCACACCTGCTGATGCTGATAGTATTCTTACCGTGGGTGCTGTTAACCAATCAGGTGGTTACGCCTCTTTCAGTTCTACCGGGCCAACATCAGATGGTAGATTAAAACCTAATGTAGTTGCACAAGGTGCGCCGGCTGCTGAGGCAAATCCTTTTGGTAGTGGTGTTGCTACTGAGTCTGGCACGTCATTTGCTACGCCAATCACCGCAGGGGCAGTTGCATCATTATGGCAGGCAGATACAATGGCAAACAACATGCAAATAATAAATGCTATTGAACAAAGTGCTAGCCAATATTCTCATCCTGATTCTTTATTGGGTTATGGTATACCTGATTACTGCCAGGCTTTAACCATATTAACCGGTATAACAGAGAACAGACCTGTAAGCATGCTGGTTAAAACTTTCCCTAACCCGTTTACAAACAGCATTACTCTATCTTTTTATTCTTCGTTCACTCAGAATTTAAAGGTAGCTCTTTATAACAGCATTGGCCAACTCGTATACCAGAAAGTATTGAAAACAGCCATAGGCGGAAACACCCAAATTGTACTTAACCAATTGCAAGGTTTGCTGCCATACACGAAAGT
>JABDHI010000063.1:0-133 GCA_013285655.1 Bacteroidota bacterium | reverse complement strand
ACAAATTCCTTTCAGAATATACTTCGTGGAAGTATTCGTCTGTAAGGTCCTTTATAAAGTAAATAGCTTCTCCGGTTGATTTCATTTCAGGGCCAAGTTCTTTCTTCACTTCCTGGAATTTATCGAACGAAAA
>JABDHI010000062.1 GCA_013285655.1 Bacteroidota bacterium | reverse complement strand
TAACCACCATACTATCATTGAATTGACGATTCAGTGTTACTATAGAATCATTCATTTTAGAAAGCCTGCCTTGTAAACCTGCTATTGCGGAATCTCTCTCAGCCAACTCAATAGTAAGGTGTATCTCTAACTTTTGAATTTCTTTGTTCTTGGTATCTACTGATTTTAATTTCTTCTCTAAAGAATAAATCTCGCGATGGTACTTCAATAGTTGAACATTAATGCTTCTTATATCTGAAACTATGTTCTTCTTGCTCTCATTGCCAAATGTATTTACTGATAATATTTTTTCAGCAACCTTAATGCTGTCAAGGTTATCCTGTACATCATTAATGGTCTTTACATATGCCACAATGGTAGAATCCTTTAATGCAGCCTCTCTCATTAAGGTTGAATCCTGTGTGCTTAGCGATTTTATTTGTTCATTTTGTTTGCTATTGCACCCTTGTAATGCAAGCGCTGCTATAGATAGATACATTAAAATTTTCATTGTCTTATGGCGTTAGTTGCGAAATAATTTTCACGCGGCAAAAGTGACAACCACTGCATTGATAAGTATTACATAAGCCAACCTAATCATTACATCATTCACATATCTTCAACTAGTTCTTCCTTTTATAGACAAGGCTATAAGTGAATAATGTAAGGTATAACGGGTATTTCACAACATCCGCACCAAACGTATAAACCAATTTTGTGCTATACAAACTCAAAAAATATTAAATAAAATATAATCATGAAGAAATTAGTTACGTTAAGCATCGTTGCATTATCTTTTATTGGGATGCAAAAAACGCAAGCACAGGTTGCAGTAGGCGTCCAGATTGAAGTTGCACCACCTGAAATTCCGGTGTATGTTCAACCAGAGTGCCCCACAGAGGGCTATATATGGACCCCAGGATATTGGGCGTATGGTGAATATGGTTACTTCTGGGTTCCCGGTGTGTGGATAAGCCCTCCAACAGTTGGTTATTTATGGACACCTGGTTATTGGGGTTTCGACAATGGAATATACGCTTGGAATGGCGGTTATTGGGGAGAACATATGGGCTTTTACGGTGGAGTTAATTACGGTTGTGGATACGGTGGAAACGGTTATTACGGTGGAAGATGGGAAGGCGGATCTTTCCGCTATAATTCAGCTGTATGCAATGTGGGTCCTTCATTTCATAATACTTATGTAGATAGGACTGTGATAGTCAACAATAACAATCATACCAGTTTTAACGGGCATGGTGGAGTGAGTGCGGCACCTAATGCCTCTGAGCAATCTGCTATGAAAGAACACCATACTCAACCAACTTCGGCACAACAAACTCATGAACATGGCGCAAGTAATAGTAAAGGCCAAAGAGCCTCTGTAAATGGCGGTCACCCATCAGTAGCTGCAAAGAGTAACGTTGGCGGACAACGATTTAACTCAGCAGGCCATACAATGACAGCACCGGCACATACAATAAATGCTAATACACACGCAACTTCTACTCCTCAACATACTGCACCTATGCAACATCAGTCGCAGTCAGTGCAACAGCATCAGACCCAACGCGCCGCACCTATGCAGCATCAATCGCAATCTATGCAGCAGCATCAGGCACAACCAGCACAACAACATCAAGAGCCGCATCAGTCTCAGCCTATGCAACAGCATCAGGTACAACATGCAGCACCTGCACAACACCAGGAAATGCAACAACATCAAAATGCTCCTGTGCATGAAGGTGGCGAGAGAAAGTAAAAAATTATAGACTAAGCCAATGCAATTCTAAAGTTCACCATGGTTTTTTGTTAGTTCAACGATTATTAAGGTAGAAGCCTGATCTTCAGCTATACTTTCGTATTCAATTAAAATAAACAAACAAAAATTATGAAAAACATAAAAAAAGCCCTGCTAATCGCAACTGTATTTTTAGGTGTATTCTCAATGTCGTGTAAGAAAGCTGCAACTGCAAGTTTTACCTACACCCAAAATGGTACCGGAACAGTGTATTTTACTAATACCTCTTCAAATGCTTCTTCGTATAACTGGAACTTTGGAGACGGATCAACTTCAACTTCAACATCTCCAACCCATACCTACAATAGCTTGGGTACCTATACTGTAGTTCTTACTGCAGATGGTTCAGGAGGTAATGGAACAAGCACCCAAAGTATAAGTGTTCAATAAATTAGGTGATAGTAACAGAGAGAGAGAGGTATCTCACATCTAAGTTAGGTCGTTACAAAAAGCGCTTACAATATTGTAGGCGCTTTTTTTGTAGGCTGGTTAACTATCTGACAATTTCTAATTTTTATGTCCAACGATGGGGATATAAATATTCCGGTAAATTTCGCAAAGATCAACTTTGTTCGGGATAACTTTATTAATTGTGATAAAGATGGAATAGTTGTTTCGGAAAGCAATTTGTTTGTGTAATTGGGTACAATATCTCTACAATAAAAAAAGCGTCACGATACATATCGTGACGCTTTTTTATATTTGTGGGCCCAGTAGGACTTGAACCTACGACCAACGGATTATGAGTCAGAATTTCACCTATCAAAACCAATGAAATTAAGGGCGAAATCATACAAAAAGGTGCAAAATGGGTGAAAAGCGCACACCTTTAGTGCACACCTGTTAGACTACTTTTTTTTGCCAATTAGTGTAGGTGATAATAATAGCATTAGAGTTGCCATTGGTATCCAAAAAGCTGCTACCATACTTCTATTTTCATTTTTCTTTCTCTTGTCTAATAAAGCCGCAATATTAAAAGGTTCCAAATTATTTTGGTCATCAGGGAGTAAAAAATCTCTCAATCCTTGAAATTCAATAATGTCAAATTCTATGTCGTGCGAATACGCATTTCTGATTTTATTTAGTATTGCAATATTGGTAAATAGCCATGTTGGAATTATTTCCATCTCATGGATTAAATTCAGTTTGACAGAAAATGAATAAGTTCTTGAGTCATCAAGTATTCTCGCTTGATTCTTACAGTATTCTTTTATTAAACTATTAATAATATACTCAACATATAAATGTAAGGTGACAATAGAAGGAAGTGGTGAATAATGCCCACCTTTGGTTTTATATCTTTGAATGTCTTTAAGGTATTGGCTGTGAATCTTATCTTTTGCTAAATCCATGGCGAATTAGTTTTAAAATCTTAGTTGTTGGGTTGTGTGTAATAGAAGGAGCTTAGAGTAAAAAATTATGGCTTAAATCCTTTTGAATACTATCAACCTGAACCAAGATAGCTATACTTGCAATTAAGGTTGGAGCTAATATTAATAAGACTTTTCTGTCATAATATATATTGGAAAAGCAAGCTGTCGGAATATGGTGTATAATGATACCAGCCCATATAACGCATATAAAGATACTTACTATGCTATTAATTCTTGTAACAGAAAATTGCCTTCGCCCCAAAAAGTCTTTCTTATCTGCTTCATTCTTTTCTTTTTTAAATTGAAGGTTATTCAAAGTAATGTCCAATTCTTCTTCTATTAAGGTGATTTTGGCTTCCCAGTTCTCTTGCCAGTATTTGCTCCCCCTATTTACACAATACCATGCAATTGAAAAAATAAAACCAATGCAACTTATCAGCAAAGGCAGATGGCTTTGTAAAATACTGTTATCCGATTTGGCAAATAGAAGTAGGTAGGCCGAAAATGATGCACCAATAAATATCCAAAAATAAGTTGCTCTTTTCCAATATAAATCTATTTCAAAATTTCTTACTCCCCATGACCGTTCAAGGAGTTTCCCCAGAGCTTCATTTCTTTGTTCTGATGACATTGTTGCCAAAGCTGGAAAGATTGCATTCACTTCATTTTTCTGCATAAGCTCAATTTCAAATAATTTGGGTCCATGATTTTCTAAAAAAGACTGGTCCAAATATTGTAAACTACCTATTTCGGGGTCCATTACAACTATTTTCATTTCTTCTGGATTGTGGTCAAAACGGAAACAATGTCCTTGGTGGATGGTAGTTACAATTAGAAGTGAGCCATTAGTGTACTGATTCTTTATTGGGAATTCATACGGAATCTCTTTACATTTAATATTAAATTGTTTACAAATCTCAACTTCGTTCCCAATAAAAACAACCCCTTCTTCAGTACATAGATTCTTTGTCAGCAATACTTTTATCATACATTCCTGCTCTAAAATAATGCCTTTGTCTAAAAGGAATGATTCTAAACACGCTAAGAAGCAAGCCTGTTTTATTTTCTTTACATTATTCATTTTAATGTAATTGGTGTGATTTCACAACGGTTAAGTACTAAGAGTTTTTAAAATCAATAAGATGTCCATTCCCTTTTTCTTCATCTGTAATCGTCTCGATTGTTTGTAAGCGTACACAGTATACAAAGCTAAATATGGCAGCTCTTGTCAATTGAAGAAGGTGCATGGTCTTCTCTCGGAAATCATCTATATCTACAATAGAAAAGAAGTCAACATCTTTATAAATGCCTAAAGGGTCGGTAGTTTCCTTCTTCGTATCTTTCAAAATAAGAATCCCGTGCTCCAATTTATTTCGCCAATCTTTAAAATGCTTTAACTCACCAGTTTTAGTGTTCAAGTCACTAGCAATGCTATACAATGCCGAAAGGTGCATGTTTTTAATTTGGTTGATTTTACTCCAACGTGCTTGATTGGCTGGGTTCCAGAAAGCTTCAAAAAGAACGTTGTCAGTATCCCCTGTCAAATCATATAATTTACAAATACCCTTAGCAATCTTATCTAATATACCATAACAAGTCCTAAAACTTGTTCTTAATAGTTCAGTTTCTGAATTAATGATTTCTCCATCAAGTAATTCTGAATATAAAGTATCTGAATCAAGTTTTTGCTCCTTTGCGGTCGACTGATGGAATAGCCATCTTGCCAATGAGAACTCAGATTTCATTCTATTTAAGAGTAGTTCAAGCTTTGGAACTTTTGCACCTATAAATTTGGCATGTTTTACTCCAATCTGAAGGTCATCCTTTTGTGCTTGAGAACAGTTACAATATACAGCGTGTTCATTTAACGTAAGGAAGTTATTAATACAAAACTTTCTATATTCCTTATGCTTCTCAAACTCCTGTTGCGCTTCCGCCATTTTCACTTGGATTGTACTCACGTCAAAACCAAGTGATTCTATTTTATTTTTGGCCTTTTCCCTTTGATTGATGCACCTTTCGAGTTGAGCATTAGGTAGAATCCCTTTATTGATACAGTAGTCATATAATTCAAATATTCTTCCATATAATGAGCCAGTAACGGTACAATTAGTCACCAAGCTCAATCTCCATATATGGTCTGCCAAAGATGTAATTGCCTGAGGGTAACTTGGAGTATTAGCTAAAACTATATCGAGAAATTGAATTGCTTCAATAATTCTACCTGCATCTGTTAAACTATTCGAGAGATTAATGAGTATTTTCGGTCTTGTATCAGTATCTTTATTCGAGAGACTTTTGAATGCTTGCCAATAAAGACTGATAGGCTGTTGCAAGGTGGTTTTAATAATTTCGACTTTAGGGACTCCACGATTTGAAAGAAAGTAGATTTGTGAAAGCCCACTATAAGCATTTGCTAGGTTATAGAAATAGCTAGGCTTTGTAATTATTGACTGCAATTCCTCACCATTTTTTTCATAAAATGCAATTGCTTGACGTAAGTCATTTTCATTTTTTGAATCACACCCTATATCTATCAAGAACCCATATAGATTGGCTTGTGTGTATAGAAGTCTAGGGTGACCTTTAGCGGAGATTGTTTTTAAAGCGGTATGTACCTCATCTCTCGCTTCATCAGGTTTACTTTCATAGATTAAGTCAGTAATGGTTTTATATACTCCTATTGGTTTCATTTATAGCTCCTTCTAGTAATTAATATTGATATATAGTTTGAGAACATCTTATCCAGTAGCTTCAATGAATAATAAATAAATACATCAGGCCAAATTAATAAGCAATTACCAATTCAAGAACCTCTAATAGGTTAATGCAATCATCTTTATCAATCCTTGGCGAGGGCACTATTCGAGTTAGAGTAATTCTACCATCATTCATATTCTCAATGCTATTTTTATCCACACTTATAAGTTTTGGGTTGTTGGAATCTATATAGACCAACATTAAATCCAATAGATATTTAATGCCTTCTGGGGATTGCCATACGTTTGATTGCCCTACTTTAGGGTATCTATTGAATAGTAGGAGTTTACAAAGCAAATACCTGTAATAGAAAATCCGCATTTTACGAGGAGTCGAGTCCTTCCAGTTCATCATAGCTTTCTTGATATGGTCAGCTTCAACAGGTAGTAGTTTCCTAATGCCATTTATATTTTCAGTCTCGATTGGTTTAGTTTGTTTTGGAATTTCTTTGCTCGAAAACTGATGGACGGTATCTCCTGTTTCATTTGTTTGTTCAGGATTTTCCACAATATAATACGGAGGTGTTTTTAATCTAAATTCTGGGCTATTTATGGAATTAGTCTTTTCTTCTTTTATTGCTGAACTAGGCTCAGTACTTTCCTTTACAAGTTCTTCAACTTGATTTTTTAATAATACCTCAAGGAATTCTTCTTTGTTCTTGGTAGATAAGGTGCCTAGTTTAATTGCCATAAGAAATACTTTATCAAGATATTCCGCAACTATCTTGTCCAACTCCTTTTTGTATTCTTCACCTTCGTTTAGTTTTTCGTATTTGCTTTTAACGGCTCTTTTTAAAATGGTATCGTCTATTGCCGTTATTATTACCAGCCTATTGATAATCTCAGGGTCTTCAAGCATCACTCGCAAAGAATCTATATTCTGTAAGATTTTTTCTTCGGTGCATCTATCAATGTCTTCAACAATTAATGCAATCTTTTCACCATTCTTATCTTTGGGTATCCATGTATTGAATAACTTAATGATTTCTTTCTGTATTTCGGCTTGAAGGCCCATCGTATCTTTATAGCTGTGTTTTATCCCATATTTTTTAATCAGGTCATGAGCGTTATGCCCGTATTGGTGTATTGTCTTTCTAAGGAATGCCAACCATGTCACCACAACGACTGGAATCCCCATCCATGCTGAAATATCACTTCTTTTGAGTAACCCATAGGAGATAGAGGCCGAAAGTAAAAATGAACCTATAAACTTCAGTAATGGAACAAATCCATTACGTTCTCTGTTTAAACGAAGAACCTTTTTCCAATAAACCCAATAGCCTGTTTTCGAGAAAAGCTCTTTCAAGATAAAGTTCTTAGGTTTATCATAGTATTTATCAGCCAATAACTCATATAGGTATGCCCACGAAGCTGGTGTCTCTTGATATTTCCATGCTCTATATTCTAATATATGGTACTTTATTTTTTTACTACTTTCAAGCCTGTTCTTTAATTCTGAAATAAATACAGTCTTTCCTCTTCCCCATCTACCAAAAACTCCAATCATCTGGTCCTGTTCAGTTGGAGGCTGGTCTATAATTTCCGCAATGTCCTTGGCTAATTCCTTAACTCCCATTACTGCTTCAAGCTCTCTATCTTTCAGAATAATCGGAGGTTTAAATGATGGATGCCTCTTGAAATCAGACTCCTTATGTGATTCAATTAAATATTCATTCCCAATACGTCTAATATCATCGAAAAGTGGTAATTCATCTTCAAGATTTGGAAACCTTTCTCTCAGTATGGCTTCTAGTGATTTGAATGATTTGAATCTTTCTAACCCTTTATTCTGTTCAATGTGAAAAGCAACCTGATTACCTCCAGTGCTAAATATTTGAATGAATTCACCAAATCTGCCGAGTAATTTAAGGCTCTTCAAAACAATATCATTTGGTAACAAACTAATTTTCTGTACTTCGTCAGAATGAATTTCATGTTTATTGCCGTCACGCATAAGAATTTTCCTGATTGCTAGGATACATTCCAAAACACCTTTGACAAACGGTGAATCTGGGTCAATAAGCCAAATACCATAAAACGTAATATAACTTCCATTTTCAAGGACCGCAGCATGGATTTTTAAAGGGTCGTACTGGGGCATTGTTTCCCAATAAAGGGGAGTAATGCTTCCATAATATTCTTCCTTATCCTCTTTAAACCTCTTATACATTTCTTTTAACCAGAAATCATCTAATTCATTGAGTTTTACTAGTGGGAATCTAAAGTTTGATTCCGAATTGAGTTTTTCAACCTCATTTATATTTGAATCTCCTGTTATGTTGGCCCAGTCTTTAAGAATATCAATTGCTAGTCGTCGTCTATTTGAAATAATTCTAAAGTCGAACAAAGTATCAAAGTAATAGGTGTAGTGGTTCGGGAAATCAAATGGTGGGCCATCATCGATTGCTGCAAAGTAAAGGAAGTGATGTTTAATCCTTTCCGTTTTCTTGTGCAATACCATTGCAGTATTCTCAAGTAGGCCAAAGGCTTTGTTGCTTTCACTTGATTGGCTTTTAATAAATATTACATAGTTATTACTTTCATCTTCTATAGCCTTCTCGGCATTAAAAGTAGAGCTATGCTTTTCACCGCTGATTGATTCAGTATAAGATACTGAAAAACCATAGAGGAACAAAAATTCCTGTACTTTCTGTACGAATGGATAATCATCCTTAGTTGAGATAATTAATACCTTAGGAGATGGTGCTGGATATAGTTTCTTAGGTTTTTTGTCTTCCTCAATTTTCGACAGCTCCTTGGCATGTTTCAATCCACTTTCTAGAAATGATATATAGCCTTTATCTGTAAGTTGGTATTTAAAATCTATATAGTGATTTGTCGTTGAGAACTTCAGTACTCGATTAAATTCGTCCTTATTCTCGCAGTATGCGTCTAAAAAATCTACTGCATTAAATTCTACATCCTTAGCTACAGCTCCGCCATTCTTATAGCACTTCAACAGAAAATAGTCGCATTTCGCTTCAAAATCCTTTGGGTAATCAGCTAATCTTGTGATATGGTCAATCAGAGTAGGTGTTATTAAAGTTTCTTTTTCAATCTGCCATTCATTGTTGAATAACATACCCTGAAAAATCCACCTGTTGGATTCGGTTAAAACTGTTCTTACTTTATCAATTTCTTTAATCCTTAATACAAAATCATTATTGTTATACTTAAGATTATATTCAGATACATCATTCTCAATTTTTGCATTAACTGGAGTATTGGTGAATGGACAAGCAATGGGTGTAGCTACACCTCCAAATTCGGTACTGAATTCTTTTGAGAAAACCCGTTGGGGCTTGCTTTCTATTCCCTTTAGGCGGTCCCAGTACCCTTTAAAGCCCCCGTTCTCTAGAAATATCTTTGTGGATTCGTTACATTCAAAGATTGGGTATTCGCCATCATTATAGGGAGTAAGAGTATTACAGATAGTAGTAGTGCTCTCACTGAATTTTGATATTTCATTAATATAGTATTGAAACCTATCTTCATTTATTTTTAGTTCAGCTAGAAGCACTGATTGTAGTTCATCATAATTTTGCCAATCATTCCCATTATCAAATTGAAATTTGAGAATCTTATCCATTATATAAATATCTCTTTCATTCATCGGGTTTATTATTTATATAGATGGTTGTTGTAAATATGAACATTAAAGTGAGTTAGTTACTTTGAATTTAAAGTAATTAAGGTAAAGGTATCTTTTGTAAAACTATTAAATTTGAGTTATGGTAGATAGCGTTTCCAACTATATTTGCAGTAAACAACTTAAGATAGGTATTTTACTTTCTATGAGACTTCTAATAAGGAACTGGTTAAGGAATATGAAACGTTATGACAAGAGCTGAGCTTACTTTAAAGCTAACTGAACTTCGTTCTCTCCCTGCTGAAACTGAAGTAGTGGAGTTTAAGGAGGCTAAAAATAACTTTGATATTAATAAACTTGGAAAGTATTTCTCTGCATTAAGCAATGAAGCCAATCTGAAAAATAAAGAAGAAGCTTGGTTTATATTTGGTATAGAAAATAGCCATCATGCTATTGTGGGTTCTAATTTCCGTAGTAATCGACCTGACTTAGATAGCTTAAAGGGTGAAGTAGCAAATAAGACTACTAACGGCATTACATTTAAAGAAATTTATGAATTAATTTTACCCGAAGGGAGAGTTGTAATGTTTCAAATACCTCCAGCTCCTAGAGGTCTTCCAATAGCTTGGGAAGGTCAATATTATGCTCGTAATGGAGAAGAATTAGCAGCACTTAATATTGAAAAATTTGAACGGATTCGTAATCAACCTACTCAAGTGGATTGGAGTGCACGTATCTGTGAAGATGCAACCATTGGAGATTTGGATTCAAATGCAATACTAAAAGCAAGAGAGAACTTTAAAGTAAAAAATGCTCGAATAGCTCCTGAGGTAGATACTTGGAATGATGTGGTCTTTCTGAATAGAGCAAAAATTACTATAAATGGGCAAATTACCAGAGCCGCTATAATCCTATTAGGAAAACCTGAATCGGAACATTTTATATCCCCTGGAATAACTCAAATTACATGGGTCTTAAAAGATAAAAACAACGTAGATAAGGACTACGAACATTTTACATGCCCTCTGATTTTAGCTGTTGACAAAGTATTTGCAAAAATCAGAAATCTTAAATACCGCTATATAAAAGATGGTTCTCTTTTCCCTGAAGAAGTTGACCAGTATGACCCATATAGCATTAAAGAAGCCTTGAGTAATTGCATTGCCCATCAAGATTATACTCTCGGTGGAAGGATTAGTATAACAGAAAATGATGATGGTTATTTAATCTTCGCTAATTGCGGTAATTTCCTTCCAGGTTCAATTGAGAATGTAATTAATAATGATGGCCCACCTGCATACTACCGTAATAAATTTCTTGCAGATGCGATGGTTGCTTTAAATATGATTGATACTATAGGTAGCGGTATCAGAAGAATGTTTGATTTGCAGCGAGCTAAATTCTTTCCTATGCCTGACTTTGACTTGACAGGTGGTATGGTTAAAGCAACACTTACTGGAAAAGTACTGGACCCTGAATATGCTCTGGCTTTAGCCAAAAATCCTACTTTATCATTGATGGATATTATCATGCTTGATAAACTACAAAAGAAAAAGGAATTGACAGATGAAGAAATTAGCCACCTTAAAGAATTGAAATTAATTGAAGGTAGGAAGCCGAGGTTTTATATTTCAGCAAAGGTAGCACAGACTATTGGACAAAAGGCTGAATACACCAAGCACAGGGCTTTTAATAAGCAATATTATTTTGATTTAATTGGGAAATGTATTGAAGAACATGGCTCTATAACAAGGCAAGATATAGATAAATTACTACTGGATAAGCTATCCGATTTATATACAAAGAAACAAGGGAAAGAGAAAATAAATAACTTAATTTCAGAGTTAAGGAAAAGTGGGAAGATAAAGAATGAGGGTAGCCTTAGGAAGCCTAAATGGGTATTTAATAAAGATTAGAAGTGTCTAGACGTTATTAATAAAGTTATTAACAAACTTGATATAACACACTGATAATGAGAACAGTAATTATTAATAGAATTTTGTCCAAAAAAGAAGTTATTAAATAATTGTATCAAAGTTTTGTACCAATTTCTTGTCAAGTAGAAGACCCTAAATAGCCCCCATTAAATGCCTTTACCAGACCCAACCGAAATCCGAAAGGCCAGAACCTTCCACGATAAGCTCGTCAAATACCTCGATGAATATGAGGATTACCTTTTGCATTCCAAGCTGTATGAAGCCCTATCATCGCATAGGGTTATAAACTATGAATTCATCAACTTCATATATAACCACCACCTGATTTCGGATTTCGACCAACTTACTATTCCTCTTGTCAACTCAAAGTTCTTGGCTTATTTCAAAAGAACCAATAAGCTGGAAATATCAAACCAAGAAATGAAAGCCGTATTGAATGGTTTCTTTGTGTTCCTATATGGAAAGCATAATATCAGAAACGAAAAGGTTATGAAAGCGTTAACCATTAAGAAGCCACTTACTTGATAAGCGTATACGGTATCATGAAGAAACTACTACTACTCTCAATATTGCTTTTCATCGCTTCACTTTCTATGGCCCAAAGCTTTTCAATTAGGGGCAATGTAAAGGACCATAACCAGTGTTTACATAAACCTATAATAGGAGCAATGGTCATGTTATCTAAAACAAACGATAACAGTCTGTATGTTGCTAAGACCGATTCCTTAGGTAATTATTATTTTGATTCTACGAAAATAAAAGCTAATATTTTGTATTTAGTATATGTTGATGCAATGGGGATTCGGGAGAGCTGTTGTGCATACGGAAGAAGCAAAAACGATACTATTTCAACTGTAGGTGTCAATTCTTCAAAGGTTTTTAATGTGGATTTTGAAATGGAAAACCACATGGATTACTTTGGTGGCCCCAAGATATTATTCGCCTATAAGGATAAGTCAATTAATGGGACAGGGAATGATATAATGTTTTGCGAGTTAATGCAGTTATTTAAAGACAACCCATCTCTTGGAATAGAATTAGATGGCCATTGCAGCCCAGATGAGCATTGTATTAATAAAAAGAAATTATCACTATTACGTGCCAATGCTTGTCGAGATTATTTAATATCTCAGGGTATTGATTTGGCACGGCTTAAAACAAAAGGATGGGGTTCTTCGCAACCGCAATATTCATCTGATGCTATATCTAAAATGAAAACCAAACAAGAGAAAGAAAAAGCTTATCAAGAAGACCGAAGGGTTGACATTAGGGTATTACAACTTGATTTTGTACCTAAGGGTGGTTATAGTCACCAAGATAGTTTACAGATAAAGAAGCTCAAAGATTTTGAAAATAGCTACAAAGGTGTCGAGCAACATTAGGTGTGATGATTACGCTTAAACACTACCGTTAGCTGGACCATTTTGTGGTGGCTGCGGTTGCTGCTGTGGTTTTTGTTGCTGCGGTTGCTGCTGTTGTGGTTTAGGTGTTCCATTCTGTGGCGGTCCATCTTCTTTTTTGATTTTGGTATTTTTTAGGAGATTGGCTTGCCTTGGGGTAATGCGGATTTTAGTCATAGGTTTCTTTTATAATAAATATCTGCCACGGGCCATTAGTTCAAGCCAATTGCAATTTCTTATTAGGGCCCCTATAAGCCATTTATTTTGCATTGGATGTGCCATGCGTCAATTGCCGTAAGATGGCTCGTCCATGCCCAGATAATGGGCCTTGTTGGGCATTTTCTTGCAAACGGTCCCAGTATTCACACACACATCTGATTTCATGGGCCTAAATCGGCCATTTTGGGACATAATCGCATTGTGTGGACCACCATCGATGTAGACGGGACGGGAGAGGCTGGACAGTTACGGTACGGAATGGTACGGTAAAACACCGACAATGGCAGTATCGTTTTAAAATTCAAGTTTCTATACCATTCGATAAAATTCCAGTTTTTTATCATTATTTTTAACAGGAAATTCTGATAAAGCCATGGAAGAACATCATATTACAAACCCCAAAACCAATTCATTTTATAAGGTTTGGAAAGATGACGATTTTGAGAATGCTAACCCTGTGGAACATTTTAGGGATTCTCAAATAAAGATTTGGAGTTCTTTGTTAAGAACCGATATGCTCTTGGAAATGAAGAAAAGGGGTATACCAGTAGACCTTGAGATTCTTGATAGAGTGGTTCTTAAAAAGACTTCGGATGAGTGGAATGGAAAATATAAAGAATACCTCAATACCCAATTACCAAAAGGATTCTTTGAAGCTTTAGTGAGCAGCTCAAAGAAGGAGCAGGTGAAAGCCCTAAAAGGACTTTCATTGACAAGTAGTGAGTTCATTGCCTTTATTATAAAAGCATATTTAAACTATGGTTATACTCTAAGCCAATATATTTCAACACACCACCATAACGGATTAGATAAGTCTGAACTTCCGCCATTTATTATAAAGGAGAAAGATAATAGCATTACTTCCATCGGTAAAACAAAATTAACCGATGGCCAACTAAAGCAAGCTATTGACCATTGGAAGGTAATCGTTGCCAAGTTTCTTGATAAAGATGCTAGATGGCATTGCTTCTTTCTTACTTATAAAAGCTTGAAGGGGGATGAAACTGCGTATAAAGGTGGTCAACCCCATTTACATTTCATATCGGATACTTGGGGCATTTCTCGTGAAGAGGTTGTATTGCAGCTAACCAGTAAGGATTATAAATTACCTGCTTTGCCC
>JABDHI010000061.1 GCA_013285655.1 Bacteroidota bacterium | reverse complement strand
TATGTTGTGGCCCCAGATAAACCACAATCGGGTATGGGGCATGCCATAACGGTTCATTCAGGTATATCGATCTCACCACATCGTTTTGAAGGTGCTAAAAAGGCTTATAGTTGTAGCGGTACCCCCGCCGATTGCGTGAAAGTGGCTATGTATCATTTACTTGACCATAAACCCGATATATGCCTTTCGGGTATTAACCACGGTTCAAATGCCTCGTTAAACGTTATATATTCGGGAACTATGTCTGCTGCGCTTGAAGGTTCGCTCGAAGGGGTTCCATCAGCCGGTATTTCATTTTGTAACAATAATGTAGATGCCGATATGGGGGCTTCGTTAAAAACGGCTAAGGCCGTTATTGAAATGATGCTGAACAATAAAACCGATAAAACACTTTGCCTGAATGTGAACATACCCGATGTGCCGGAAAAAAAGGTGAAGGGTATTAAATTTTGCAGGCAGTCGAAAGGTAACTGGCACGAATCGTATGAAATACATAAAGACAAAAACGGCGACGAATTTTTGTGGCTCTCCGGAACGTTCGAAAATTTAGAGGAAAGCAAAAAAGATACTGACCTGTGGGCGCTCGATAATAATTATGTCTCTGTAGTACCTATACATGCCGATATGACCGACCAAACGGAGCTGAAAAAAATAGCTAAGTGGAAGGTTAAATGGTAAGAATTTATTTCTGTTTCTTATTCTGCATTTAAGTTTTATTATTTTTGCCGCGCAATGGTTCTCCAATGGTTATGAAAAACCAGAGGGGTGAAAAGGGAACCGGGTGTAAGTCCCGGACAGTTCCCGCTGCTGTAAGCTCTTTAAAATGTTTTTGAATTCTTTAGCCACTGTTTCGCAATGTTGCGATACGGGAAGGCCTCAAAAACAGGAGTAAGTCAGAAGACCTGCCAATGCAAAATTTATAATTCAACGCTTTCGGGTAAAAAAGCGACGGATAGGAAACTGTAGCTACTTTTCTATTCTTCAAAACAATCCGTTAAGCGTGTTAACAACAATTAATGTTTAACACCTTAAAACGAAAACCAATGAAAAAAAACAAAGCAATGCTTTTATGCATTGTTGCTTGTGCGGTGCATATGCATGCATGGGCCCAAACAAACTCCGACAGTCTTGCCAGGGTGAAAGATTCTATCAGAACTGTTACCATTACCGCTACACGTTCCAACAAAAACATAATGGATGTGGGTAGAGATGTAACCGTAATCGGCCCTGAACAAATTAAGAACAGCCCTTGTAATACCATTGCAGAATTGCTTTCGCAACAAGCGGGTATATATATAATAGGCGCTGGCCAAAATCCGGGAGCGATACAAAGTCTTTTTTTACGTGGTGCCGACGAAAATCATACCGCAATAATGATAGATGGCGTCCCGATTAACGATCCGTCTTCAGCTGACGGTGCCATTGATATCTCCCAATTATCGCTGGCCGATGTTGAGAAGGTTGAGATAGTACGTGGCTCACATAGTACCTTATATGGTTCATCTTCAATAGGCGGAGTAATAAATATTATTACTAAAAAGAAATATACTCCAGGTGTGCATGCAGGCATAAGTGAAACAGTTGGGGAGTTTGGTACAGGCACTAATTTTTTTAACGAAAATGCCTACGTTAATTATATGGCCCAAGGTGGGATATATGCTGAAGTGGGATATAACCGAGTTGATGATAAGGGCCTGGATGCAGCTGTAGATACTTTAAAGCATCCATTGGCCTACCAGCAAAATGTGCATAATAATATGGATAGAGGAGATTTCTTTTCGAAGCTGGGCTATAGAACAAATGGGCTCAATGCTTTTGTAGAATATCGTAATTATAATCAGAGTTTTAGTTTCCCTGAGGGCGCGTTCTCCCCTGCCAATAATTACTTCGGTTACCTTAATCGTAACTTATATATTGGTCATATTGGTTGGGATGTAACACCGGCTTTCCATTTGCAATACATTGGCAGTTATTCGAATATGCACCGCCGGTACATACAGGATTCTACATCTAATTCCGATACCAGTAAGTTCTTTCAATCTCAGTATTATACCAGTTCGAACACAACTAACGAAATACAGGCTAGCTATGATATTAAAACTACAAAGCTGACAATAGGAGTAGGTAGTAATTATGAAAAAATGAGCAGCAATACCAATTTTGGAGAAAATACGTTCTACCCTTCAGGTGGATATAGCTATGCATTTAGTGATACATCAAATGTACCGGGCCCTCATCAAACTATTAGCGATGCATTTATACAGGCCGATATTAATGGAGCCACATTTGCTCCTGAGTTAAAAGCCTTTTCAATATTACTCGGCAGCAGGCTCAGTTCTATATCGGGCTTTGGTAATAATGTCAGCTACGAAATAAACCCTTACGTGAAAATAGATAAGAACTCGACCTTATATTTTTCGTACTCAACGGGCTTTAACGCTCCTGCACTTTACCAGTTATACGGCCCTGATGATATGCCTGGCGACCCCATATCATTGGCAAATAACTCTCTGAAACCTGAAACATCTAATTCGTACGAAATAGGTATTAAGCATAGGGTTTCTAATGTATATTTTACATTGTCGTGGTATAATACCGTTGTAACTAATTATATCGACTATGTGTATTTATGGACAAAAAATAAACCGGTTGATTCGTTAAACTATCTTGATTTTTTAGGTGACTCGTACCTGAATGTTGGAAAGGAGACAACCAAAGGTTTAGAAATGAATATAGCTGTAAAACTTAATGCGAAAGTGAGCGTGAATGCCAATATAAGTATATTAAGTAGCAGCCTCAGTTACTCAAGTTCATCAATAGATACTACCCATACCCATGGTAATCAAGTGCAGCTTTTTAATGGCGGAGATTTCCTGTCGCAAGGGAATGGTAGTGTGCAAAACACCGGTCTGTTAAGGCGCCCGGGTACTATGGTGAATGTTACTATTACTTATGATCCTATCCCAAAACTTGCTCTTTCGGCACAAATACGCTATGTGGGTTCGCATACCGATGCGCAATATGCACCAACCCTTGGCCCTTACGGAGCCGATGCTTATACCAACTTACCCGATTATACTTTGCTTGACCTGTATGCACGTTACCAACTATATAAGGGACTGTCTGCAACTCTTAGAATAGAGAATGTGTTCAATACTAACTATTATGAGATTTTGGGGTACAGTACCCTTGGCCGGAGCATTTATTTCAACATTAGTTACGCTTTCTAACCAATCATATATTATATTTACAACATAAAACTACAACAAACGTATGAAGACAATCATTAATTCGAGGACAAGTGTATTAGTAGCAATGATATTATCGGCCAGTGCCTGGAGGCTTATTTTTGCAACCAGCCATACCCCGCTGCATAACTTTACACCTATTGGCGCAATGGCTCTGTTTGGTGGTTGTTATTTTTCTGATAAATGGAAAGCATTTTTGGTGCCAATACTTACCCTTTGGCTTACTGACCTTGCAATGAATTATATCTACTTCCATCAGTTCATGTGGTTTTATGATGGTTTCCTTTGGACCTATGGCGCTTTTGCAGCTATGGTTTTAGTGGGTACATTTATTAAGAAAGTAAATATTGGTAATGTGGCTTTGGCTTGTATTTCAACTGCATTACTGCACTATATTATTACTGACCTTGGCGTATGGCTCGATGGTCGTATGTATCCATTAAACTGGCAAGGCTTTACTGCTTGCTACATTGCTGCAATTCCTTTCTTAGAAAGGATGCTGGCTGCTAACTTAATGTTTGCAGGTGCAATGTTTGGTGCCTTTGAGTGGGCTCAAAAGAAATATACCGTTCTAGCGGCATAATACAAATGACTTTAAAAGTCTGCTCATTTCTTCCTGCAGCCACAAGTATGATATATCATATGGGGCTGCAGGATTTTTTATGCGGTGTAACCTTCGAATGTCATTCTGACAAGCCTAAGGTTGTCCGTTCTTATTTAGAGGGCAATACTTACAGCAGCGAAGAGATAGAGAAGATAGTATCGGAGTCGAAGCAAATGGGCAAGGGCCTGTATTATGTTGACGAAGAACTGTTACAGGAGATCGCTCCCGACATTATTTTTACGCAAGATGTTTGTGATGTTTGCCAAATTGGTACCAGCTTTGCCGAGCGAGCAATTTTCAAACTGAAGAAACAGCCTTTGGTTATTCCGCTTACACCGCGCACCTTAAATGATGTGTATGATAATGCTATTACAATTGCTAAAGCATTAGGTAAAGAAGAAGCTGCATATCATTTATTAGCTTCATTAAAAAAACGGACTGATTCTATTACGGATACATTACGTAAAAACAATGCACCGCTTAAACGTGTAATGGTAATGGAATGGATAGAGCCCATTTACAATTGTGGCCATTGGATTCCCTATCAAATTGCACAAGCAGGTGGTGTAGATATGCTTTCAAACCCTGGCGGGTATTCAATAATTACACCTTGGGATAAAATAGTACGTTATAACCCCGAAGTGCTTGTTGTGGCGCCATGCGGATTTAATGTTAACCGTGCTGCGCAGGAGATAGATAAGCATACCCAACGTGAGGGATGGAATGAACTGGCTGCCGTAAAAAATAATGCTGTTTTCCTGGCTGATGCAGATCTGTTTACTTGCCCAAGCACACATTTGGTTGATGGAATAGAATTGCTGGCCTTTATGTTCCATGGTAATCTTTTCCCAGCTAAGGAAGAATTCAGAGATAAGTGTAAACAGTTATATACCGAAAAGAAGTGCCCGAAATGTGCCACAGCATTTACTTGTGCATCTGGTAACTGCTGGTGTGGCGAACTACCACAAATTATGCCTATGAATCCTGAGGCGGGCTGCCTTTGCCCCGAATGCCTGAAGGTGGCTATTGATGATAAAATAAAGGCTTACCAAGCAAAATAATATGGTCTACTATATAACAGGCGGCGAACGTTCGGGTAAAAGCAGCTATGCACAAAAGCTGGCAATGCAGTTGAGCAAGAGCCCTGTTTATTTGGCTACTGCCCGCAAATGGGATGCCGATTTTGAGAAGCGTATTAAACGCCATCAGGACGAACGCGACGAACGATGGACCAATATTGAAGAAGAGAAACAAATAAGTAAAACAGATATAATAGGTAGAGTAGTAGTAATTGATTGTGTAACCCTGTGGCTTACCAATTATTATACCGATACTAAGTATAATGTTCAGGAATCATTGCAACAGGCTAAAGAAGAATTTGATAAGGCCGCAGCCTTAGACGCAACCATCATTATTATATCGAACGAAATAGGAATGGGCGTACATGCAGATACTGAAATAGGGCGCAAGTTTGTTGAGCTGCAAGGTTGGGTGAACCAGTACATAGCTGCAAGGGCAGATAAAGCAATACTAATGGTATCGGGCTTGCCCGTAACTTTAAAATAAATGGCACAGAAACTTTTTAACGAAGAAGAAGCACGTATATTGGAAGAGATAATCTTTCACAGGCGTGATGTGCGCGGGAATAAATTTTTGCAAAAGCCCGTTGAAGATAGTGTTGTAGAAAAAATATTGCTGGCTGCACTTAACGCACCATCGGTAGGATTTTCTCAGCCTTGGGAGTTTGTGCTGGTTAAAGACAAGGAGATAAAAGAAAAAGTACGCGATAGTTTTAATGAAGAAAATAATTACGCTACCGGTTTATTTGATAAAGAACGCGCCAGTGAATATGCTCAAATGAAACTGGAGGGTATTATGGAATCGCCGCTGAATATTGCGGTTTTCTATAAACCTGTGCAGTCGACTGTATTGGGGCAGACCAGCATGAAAGAAGTAGGCCTGTATAGCGTAGTATGTGCAGTGCAGAATATGTGGCTGATGGCCAGGGCACATAATGTGGGTATGGGCTGGGTTAGTATTTTAAACCCTGATAAAGTGAAGCAGATACTGAATGCTCCGCCAGATAACAGGTTAGTTGCATACTTATGTATTGGTTACGTAAAAGAGTTTTTAGAAAAGCCAGAACTTGAAATTTTGCAGTGGGAAAAAAGAAAGATACTCGAGGATATTATATACCACGAAAAGTATTTGGCTGAACCTCTCAAGTCATTTAATATAAGCCCTGTTTCAAAACATATTGAACCTGACCTGCAACATAAAATAGATTTCAAGACGAAGCCTGTGGGTGCATTGGGAGAGCTTGAGAGGATTGCATTTAAGATCGGTTTAATGCAGAATACATTATCTCCTGAATTGAGGAACCCGCATATAGTTGTGTATGCTGCCGACCACGGTATTGCCCGTGAAGGTGTTAGCGCTTACCCACAAGAGGTTACTTTTCAAATGGTGATGAATTTTTTAAATGGCGGCGCAGCTATTAATGTGTTTTGCAGGCAAAATAATATTGCCATGAAAGTGGTAGATGCAGGGGTTAACTATTCTTTCCCTCCGGGAATGAATGTGATTAATGCCAAGATTGGTATGGGTACCAAAAGCTTTTTGCAAGGACCTGCAATGACTTTAGCAGAAGCGCAAAAGGCAATTAATTCAGGTGCTGCCATTGTGCAGGATATTTTTAAAGACGGCTGTAATGTAATAGGCTTTGGTGAAATGGGGATTGGTAATACGTCATCGGCAAGTGTATTGATGAGCCTGCTTTGCAACATACCTATTAACGAATGTGTGGGCAAAGGAACGGGAGTGACTCCCGAAGGGCTTGAAAAGAAAGTTAATATTCTTTCGGCAGCTATAAAGAAACATGGCAAGCCTGATAATATTATGCAAGTATTAGCTACCTATGGCGGATTTGAAATTGCACAAATGTGTGGTTCAATGCTGCAGGCAGCTGAAAATAAAATGGTAATACTTGTGGATGGCTTTATTGCTACCGCTGCTTTTCTAGTGGCGTATAATATCAATCCTTTGATTATGGACTATGCTGTATTCTGCCACCAATCGGAAGAAAGCGGGCACGGAAGGATGTTGAAGCACCTGAATGTAACTCCACTGCTTAATATTGGCATGCGCTTAGGTGAAGGTACTGGTGCAGCAGTTGCATATCCAATTATAAAATCAGCTGTGAATTTTCTTAACGACATGGCCAGTTTCGAAAGTGCAGGCGTTTCTAACAAAGATTAGAAATGAAAAAAGAGATTCGCATTTTCTTTACGGCTCTCATGTTCTTTACCCGTATACCGTGCCCAAAGTGGGTCGACCATTCTGAGGAATACCTCAACAGGTCATCGAAATACTTCCCTTTAATGGGTTGGATAGTTGGTGGACTTAGTTCAATTGTATTTTATTCTTGTTCATTTTTCTTGCCCATCTCTGTTTCAGTTCTGCTAAGTATGGTAGCCTCTATCTACGTTACTGGTGCGTTCCACGAAGATGGGTTAGCAGATGTATGTGATGGCTTTGGCGGTGGCTGGACCAAGGATAAGATTATGGACATTATGAAGGACTCACGAGTTGGGGCCTTTGGGGTGATTGGTGTTGTTATGGCTTTGCTTATAAAATATGCCTCTCTCTCCTCGCTTCCTATTTATCCCGTTCTGTTAATTCCTTGTGTAATTATTTCAGCACATAGTATTAGCCGGTTTTTTGCGGTGACCTTCTTAATGACACATGAATATGCACGTGATAGCCAGAACAGTAAATCAAAGCCATTAGCGACAAAACTAAGTGCGGGAGATTTTTTTATAGCGCTTGTCTTTGGTCTCCTTCCCTTGACTTTGTTTGGTCTTCACTATAAGCAGTACGAGCTTTTTCTGTTACTTATTCCTCAATTAATAACCAAGTTCCTTTTGGGAAGGTTCTTTAAAAAATGGATTGGTGGTTATACGGGCGATTGCCTGGGTGCAACGCAACAGATATGTGAAGTTGTATTTTATATAAGCTTTTTGGCGCTATGGAAGTTTATCTGATTCGTCATACCAAGCCACTTATTGAAAAAGGTATCTGTTATGGACAGTCGGATGTACCATTAGTTGAGTCGTTTGAAAATGATGTCATAACACTTATTAAGCATTTACCCGCTAAAGTAGATGCGGTTTATACAAGTCCTTTAAGTAGGTGTTTTAAGCTGGCTCAGTTGCTAGGTACTACCGGAAATATAGCTAAGGATGCCCGTTTAATGGAAATGAATTTTGGTGATTGGGAATTGAAGAATTGGGATGTTATTGACCAAAGTGTTTTAAACACCTGGATGCAAGATTTCGTCAACGTTAAAGTACCAGGAGGGGAGAATTTTGTAGAGTTACATGCCCGCGTAAACAGTTTTATGGATGAGCTCATGAAGAAGCAATATAAATCTGTCGCAGTGGTTGCCCATGCAGGGACTATTAGGTCTGCAGTATCTAAAATATTAGAGATCCCGCTAAAGAATGCCTTTAAGTTGCCTGTCGATTACGCTTCGGTTACCAAGCTCAATATTTCGGGCGATGGATGCTATACCAGCCTTGAATACCTGAATAAATTGTAAAAGAATTGTCCGCGACTCTTATCTTTGTTTAATAATTGCAAAAGCCATGATAGTTGTTACAGGTGCGGCTGGATTTATTGGTAGTTGTTTGGTGCGAAAACTGAACGATGAACGATTCTTTGATATAGTTGTAGTTGACGACTTTTCGAATAAGAAGAAAGACGTAAACCTGGAAGGCAAGAAGTTTGTTCAGCAAGTACACCGCGACGACTTTGCTGGTTGGGTTAAACAGAACCATCGCTTTATTCAGTTTGTGTTCCATATTGGTGCTCGTACCGATACTACGGAAATGAACACTGCCATTTTCGATAAGCTTAATTTGAATTATACCAAAGAAGTTTGGAGTTTGTGCACTGAATACGGCTTGCCTGTGGTTTATGCATCATCGGCTGCCACGTATGGTGGCGGTGAACATGGCTATGACGATAATCACGCAGTTATAAGCAAGCTTAAGCCGCTTAATCCTTACGGTGCATCGAAGAATGATTTTGACAAATGGGCACTGAAGCAAAAAACAGCACCTTATTTCTGGGTGGGTTTAAAGTTCTTTAATGTTTATGGTCCGAATGAATATCACAAGGCACGTATGGCATCGGTTATATATCATGCTTATAATCAAATAAAGAGTGGAGGAGAGGTAAAGTTGTTCCGTTCACACAGGCCCGATTATAAAGACGGCGAACAAATGCGAGACTTTGTTTATGTAAAAGATGTGGTTGATATCTGTTACTTCTTATTACAGCACAGGAGAGACTCTGGTATTTATAATTTGGGTTCGGGTAAAGCCCGTACTTTCCTCGATCTGGTAAATAATATTTTCTACGCGCTCGATAAGGAACCTAAGATCAATTTTGTAGATACACCTATTGATATCCGCGATAAGTACCAGTACTTTACCGAAGCCAATATGAACAAGATTCGGTCTATTGGTTACGACCAGCCTTTCCATACACTGGAGCAAGGCATTAATGATTACGTGAAGAATTATTTGGTGCCGGAAAGGTACTATTGAGATACCTTTTTCTTTAAAGCCAATAATTGCGCTTTTATCTTTTCCAGCGATTTATAAAGATCATCTTTATCGTTGGCTTCTTTACGGTTCTCTTTTTCTTTCAAATGCTTCTTCGCCCCGTCTAATGTAAAACCTTGTTTTTTTATCAGGTCGTGCAATATGCGAAGCTTAGCTATATCTTGTTCAGTAAACTGGCGGTTACCACGAGTATCTTTTGAAAAGTGGAGTAGGGCGGAAAATTCTTTTTCCCAAAAACGAAGAAGAGAAGCATTAACATCAAACATCTCTGCCACCTCGCCGATGGAGTAGAATAGTTTGGTTGTTTCCCTTTCCTTGTATGGCATTTAGAATTTAAAATTCAACATTTAAAATTACCTGACTCCTTGTTTAAATTTCGAAATAAAGTTCCTTGTGAATTCTGATAACACAAGCTTGCCGCTCATCTCAGCACGTTCAATTAAAAGTTTGTCCCAGTCTTCTGTTCCTTTCCAAAACACTTGTTTAAGCAATGCCATAGCCTCAGGATTACTTTGTGCCAATCTTTGTGCTAATTCATCTACTGCTTTATCAAGTTCTGTAATGGTTGGGTAAACATTTACATACAATCCTTTTTCACGTGCCCATTCAGCACTCATCCATTCATTTGCATTTATCGACATAGATGAAAAAGCCGATGTGCCTATTTTGCGTTCAACGGCCGGGCCAACCACAAACGGGCCAATGCCCACATTCAATTCGCTTAGTTTTGCAGAGGCTGCTTCGGTTGCTAATGTATAATCGGCAGCCGCAGCCAAGCCTACACCACCGCCTACTGCTTTGCCTTGCACACGTGCAATAACAAACTTAGGCGCTTTGCGCATGGCATTAATTACCGATGCAAAACCTGAGAAGAATTTTTTGCCCGTTGCCAGGTCAGCAATTGAAATAAGTTCGTCAAACGAAGCACCGGCGCAGAAAGTCTTTTCTCCTTCGCTGCGCAGTATAATAACTTTGGCGTCTTTATTGTTGCCGGCTTTTTCAATTTCAGCAGCCAGGTTCATTAACAGAACAGCCGGTAACGAATTACTTTGCGGGTGCATAAACTGAACTGTGGCAATGCCATCTTTTACTAATGTGTCTACTTTTCCTTCGCTCATAATTTTAAAAAATTAGTACAAAATATCGAATATCGAATACCGAATAATGAATTCCGAAATATTGGAAAACAAATACCTCTGACTTCTATATTCGATATTCCTTGTTCGATATTCATTATTGGGTTTTAACTTGTGCGCCATCTTCAATAACTTCGCCTTTTTCGCAACGCAATGTGCGTGCAGGAAAGCGTTGAGTAAGCAGTAAATTGTGAGTGGCCAGTATAATAGAACGGCCAGTTTTACTGATATCTATTAATAGCTTCATTATATCTTCCGATGTATCAGGGTCCAAATTTCCTG
This sequence comes from Bacteroidota bacterium, assembly GCA_013285655.1. Classification (GTDB taxonomy): domain Bacteria; phylum Bacteroidota; class Bacteroidia; order JABEUT01; family JABEUT01; genus JABEUT01. Next base: position 4,125 of record JABDHI010000061.1, on the reverse strand, counting down.
TAGGTTCATCGGCCAATATTATTTCGGGGTCGTTCAGTAATGCACGTGCAATAGCAACCCGTTGCTGCTCTCCACCTGAAAGTTCATGTGGCATTTTAAAACCTTTGGTTTGCAGAGCGACTTTATCAAGCACATCATTTACTCTTTCCTGCATTTTGTTTTTGTCCTTCCAACCTGTCGCACTCAATACAAACATTAAATTTTCTTTAACAGTGCGGTCCATCAGTAATTGAAAATCCTGGAAGATGATACCCAACTTTCTGCGTAATAAGGGAATTTGTTTCTTTTTTAATTTCTTAAGGTCAAACTCAGCAATACGTCCTTCGCCTTCGGTAAGTGGTAATTCGGCATAAAGAGTTTCTAGTAAGCTGCTTTTACCACTGCCGGTTTTGCCCATCAGGTATAAAAACTCTCCCTTTCTCACTTCCACATTAACGCGACTTAAAATAAGTGCGTTATCCTGAAATATAGAAACATCTTTTAAACTTATGGTTACATCGAGGTGCATAACAAGGCTTTAGAATACGATAAACAATTTTACGAAAAATAGTATAAGGCTATGCGCCTGTTAGAACATCTTTTTTAACACCCTCAGGTTATGGGTGTATCGCTTCTGGGCTTCGTTATAGATGCCTAAGTGGTCGAACTTATCAACATGCACCTTGCCCGATGCATGTATTATTTGGCCATTTTCAAGTACAATACCTACGTGGGTTATGTTGCCTTCTTCATTATCGAAGAATGCCAGATCGCCGGCTTGGGCTTCTTCAGGAAAACTTAGCGGGGCGCCTTGCTCTACCTGTTGTGATGCATCTCTTTTCAAATTCACCCCATTCAAACGGTAAACCATTTGTGTAAAACCGGAGCAGTCTATGCCCATAGGCGTGCGGCCACCCCATAAATAAGGCGAATTAAGAAAGGTAAAAGCATCTTCTACTAATTTGCTGCGGCTTACCTTACCATCAGGAGCCATTACGTTTCCCTGGTAATTGTATTTCTTATTTTCAATAACTATTTCTTTCCCTTGGGTAAAATGCAACATACTGCCGATGGTAATGGGGAAAGAGATGTCTTCTGTTTCGTCGGCAATAACACCCATTATATCGGCTACGTATGAAGGCGTTTGTTTTTTCAGGCTTTGGTATGTCTCTTTTGAAATAAGCTGGCATTGTTTTACATCTATCCAGCCTTCATAACTATCAATTCCGGAACGAATACGCAACCAGTTCTTTGATATTTCCAATACTTCGAAATATTCGCCAAACAGAAGCTGAGTAACCATCTCGCTCCTGTCAGATGTGTCTTTACGGCAGGGTACTATACTCAGATTGCAATAACCGAAAGAATTCATAAGTTTAAAAGTTCTTAAAGTTTGTAAAGTTCATAAAGTTACAAATGTGTTATGTTTTTCCTTTCTGCTTTACGAACTTTATAAACTTTCAACTTCTTATACGTTTTCAATAACAATAGCACTTGCACCGCCGCCGCCGTTACATATACCGGCTACGCCATACTTACCACCATGTTGCTTAAGCACATTTATTAAAGTAACTACTATACGAGAACCCGAAGAGCCTAATGGATGGCCCAATGCCACTGCACCGCCATGCACATTTACTTTCTTAGGGTCTATCTTTAATTCCTTATTGTTAGCAATAGCTACTACTGAGAAAGCTTCGTTTATTTCGAAGAAATCGATATCAGTTAGTTTAAGGTTTGCTTTAGCCAAGGCCTTAGGTATTGCTTTTGAAGGAGCCAGTGTAAACCACTCAGGTGCTAGTGATGCATCAGCGTAACCAACAATCTTTGCCAAAGGCTTAAGACCGAGCTTTTCCATTTTTTCTTTGCTCATTATTACCAATGCCGAAGCTCCGTCGTTAAGGGTAGATGCATTAGCAGCGGTAACTGTTCCTTCTTTTTGGAATACAGAAGGCAGTGAAGGTATCTTATCGAAATTTACATTTTTGTATTCTTCGTCTTCAGCAAAAATTATTGGGTTGCCCTTACGTTGCGGAACCTCAACTGGTACTACTTCATTTTTAAAGTAGCCGTTCTTCCAGGCTTCAGCCGAACGTTTGTATGATTCAATAGCATAAGTATCTTGTTCCTGGCGGCTTATCTTACATTCTTTAGCGCATAATTCGCCTGCATTACCCATGTGTAAATGGTTGAATGGATCGGTAAGTCCGTCGAACACCATACCATCAACGATAGTGCCATTACCTAAGCGGTAGCCTTTACGTGCTTTATCTAAATAATAAGGCACCATCGACATGTTTTCCATTCCACCGGCAACAACTACATCAGCATCGCCAGCCATAATGCTTTGCGCAGCCCACATAATCGATTTCATGCCCGAGGCACAAACTTTGTTTACTGTTGTACCAGGTACTGTATTAGGTATACCTGCTTTAAGTGCAGCTTGTGTTACAGGTGCCTGGCCTTCGCCGGCCTGTAATACGTTACCCATAAAAACTTCATTAACCTCGGTAGGGCTCAGGTTTATTTTTTCTAATGCCGCTTTAATGGCAATAGCACCTAACTGTGTAGCAGGAACTTCTGATAATGTGCCTGCGAAACTTCCAATCGGAGTTCTTACTGCCGATACTATATAAACTTCTTTTGTCATAAATCTGTTTTGAGTTTGTAAAACGGGCACAAAATTAATCTTTTTAACGTGATTACCGTTTACAAATAAACGCTAATTTTGAAAAACCCTCTTGATATAGGGTAATTGTAAGTATGGCTAATAAAAAGGCTGTTCCTAAGCCCAAAAAAGATACTCTTATTGAGGCTAAGCCTTCGGGTCCTTTTCATTTCAAGGGGAGTAATTTTCATGTGTTGTTTATTGGGGTTGTAGTTGTTTTGTGTTTTGCGTTATATGGTAATAGTATTCCCAATGGTTATTCATTAGATGACGAATTTGTATTGCATGGTGATACTACAGTGCAAAAAGGAATAGCCGGAATACCAAAACTTTTTGGGATGAGATATGCATGGGACCAAAAAGGAGCTTATGGATACCGACCGGTTGTGAAGGCATCATTTGCCTTAGAGGACCAGTTTTTCGGTGTTTCGCCACACCCAGGGCATATTATTAATATAATCATTTACGCGCTACTAATTGTTTTTCTTTTTTACTTTTTGCGGAAAATATTATTTGATAAAGTGAGCGATTACTTTTTGTTTTTTGTTGTAGCTATATTCCTTTCGCATCCCTTACATACCGAAGTAGTTGATAGTTTGAAGAACCGCGATGCTATGTTGGCTTTTATATTTGGTTTGTTTTGCACTTATGCTTTTGTAAAAGCTTTCGAGAACAGTGGCATGACGAAAAGAATAGTGTGGATAGTCATAGGGTGTGCCTCTTTCGACTTGGGCTGTTTATCTAAGTTTGACACAAGGTTGTTTTTAGGTATTACGCCACTGGTACTTTATTTCTTCTCTGATAAAAAAGTAAGGAACAGTTTATTGAGTATCTTATTTATAATTATTGGCTTTTTCGTCAGTCTGATAGTAAAGAGGCATATATTACCCAAAACTGAATACCACCGAACGTTTGTTTTTTATGAGAACCCTTTATTAAACAGTCACTGGTATCAGCGCTTCCAACTAGGGTTTGCGTCACTTTGGTTTTATATTCACAAACTGATCTTACCTAAAGACCTGATATCGTATTACGGTTATGATGAATTTCACCCTTTCCCTAAATGGAGTGACGGTAATGTATTAGCCGGAATTGTTATTGCCGGATTTATAGTTTGGGCAGGGTATAAATTAATAATGTTGTTTAAGGAAGAGAAATCGGGGATGGATGTTTGGCTTTTTGCATTTCTATTATTTATGGGAACCTTGATTGTGTATATAAATGTGGTAAAAGTTGGGCCGGGTATTGTAGCGGAACGGATGATGTTCATTCCTTCGGTTGGTTTCGCTTTGCTTGCGTCATTGCTCTTGTTTAAAGCCTTTAAGGCTTCTTTAACCGCTAGTATACATTGGAGTAAGTATAGTAGTATGTATCTTGTTTCTTTAGTACTAATAGTCCTTTTTTCGGGTAGAACAATTGCGCGGAATCCTAACTGGATGAGTCATCTATCAATATATGAACACGATGCTAAAGTAGCG
>JABDHI010000060.1 GCA_013285655.1 Bacteroidota bacterium | reverse complement strand
TAGCATTCGGTTTCGTAGTCGCGCATAAATTCGTTAACCCTTTCCGGTATCGAACCAAAGTAATGATCTTCTAATTGCTGGCCCTTAGCAGGGTTGGCGCCAAATAAGGCACGGCCCGAATGAACCAGGTCAGGGCGAACGGTGAACAAAGCGTTATCAACCAGGAAATATTCTTGTTCCCAGCCCAGGGTTGCCTGAACTCGGGTAACATCCTTATCGAAATACTGGCAAACAGGCACAGCTGCCTGGTTTAACGCCTGCATCGATTTTAATAAAGGTGTTTTATAATCTAACGCTTCACCGGTGTATGATAAGTAAATAGTAGGTATGCAAAGTGTTTTACCCATAATGAAAGCAGGCGAAGAAGCATCCCATGCGGTATAACCTCTTGCTTCAAAGGTGTTACGTATACCTCCACTAGGGAAGCTAGATGCATCCGGTTCTTGCTGTGCAAGCTGACTTCCGCTGAATTTTTCTATGGCTTTTCCTCCGTCCATATTATCCAGGAACACGTCATGCTTTTCGGCGGTAGCGCCTGTAAGCGGCTGAAACCAGTGGGTGTAATGGGTAACACCCTTTTCCATCGACCATGTTTTCATGGCAATAGCAACCTCATCGGCTGTTTTACGATCTATAAAAGCACCTTTTTCAATGGTTGCTTTTAATACTTTAAATGTACCTTCTGGCAGGTATTTTTCCATGGCTTCTAAATCGAAGACATTTTCGCCAAAGTAGTCAGATACTTTGCCCGACGGAAGTGTAACATTTACAGGTTTTCTCGAAGATGCATCTTCAAGAGCTTTGAATCGGAGGGAATTCATTGGTAGGCTTGTTTAATTTGGGCGCAAATTTATGAATTTGGCGGCTCAAACGGTAGCTAAAAGTTGTAAGATTTTATTAACAGAAAAAGTCCCGCAAAACTGCGAGACTCTCCCTATATTTTTTATGGGCTTAGCAATTACAATTTAAAGCCAACACCCAAAGCAAAATTGGTGTAACCATAACCCAATTCTCCCCAAATGCTAACCCTGTTACTTATAGCATAACGGGCACCCAGGTACATGCTTAACGCAACATAACTAGGGTAGGTAGCATTGTAATAAACATAGCCAGGATTGCCCGGTACGTTATAATCGGGGTTGTTGGTGCTAAACGTATGGCCAAGAATGTAATAACCCAACATTAAACCTATATATGGGTCGAACCTTGGGGCAGTTGGTATTTGTAAATGATATGCGCTCCTAAAACCCAATATCCAGTAGTTCCAGCTATCGTGGTAAGTATATCCATCACGACCAATATAGTCGTCGCTGATGCCTTTGTAAGAGAATAAGCCGCCAAGACTAATTACACCGGGGCCTACGTTACCAAAGGTACCATTCTCGAATTTAACAATAAAGTTAGGGGTCTCGCTATACCCGGCTCCCCAATAATCGTAATAACCACCAAGCCCAACACCAATATCCAGAATATTCGTTCCCTTATCGAACGCATAACCAGATGGAGGATTATTGACAGGTTGGTAAGTTGCTTCCTGACCAAATAAAGCTGAGGTTATAGTGACAAATGCTAGTGATGCTAATGCAAGTCGAAGTTTGTTTTTCATGGCTTTGTAGTTTTAATTGTTAATTACTGATAGGTGTTAACTAATAAGCTTGGTGTAAAGCTATGATTGGTAGATGGATACCTATTTTATTTTCGACGAAAACGACGATTCGTTCCGCGAAAAGCAAATAGAAGAAGGTAAGAAAACGGAAATTAACCGATTAGTGCGATGCTTTAGCTGCTTTTAGTTCAGTAAGCAAGGCCATAACCGCATGGTAGTCCTTATAATTAACGTTAGGATGCTGTTGAACTATGGCTTTTGCAATAACGTTTATCTTTACTTGTAATGGTGTAGTTGGTTGCACAACAGCTCCGGCCGAATTGGAATAATAGAAGGTTATTGTACCCTGGTTATAACTGTACGTTAAATTATCATTCGCAGCTAGAATATTGGTTACAGGAAGTGGGTAATAATCTGCCGTAGGTGAAGTAGTTCCTTGAGCAAAAACATTTATCATATCTTTAGATAAGTCAGTAATGGCTGTATCAGTAAGTTGATAATAATATTGATTACTTACTGAAGAAGACAAAACCCATGCGGTATCAGATATAGTATAATTACCAATAACTGGTTGAGGCCCCGGAGCACCAGTTGGGCCTGAAATACCTTGCGCACCCGCCGCACCTGCAGGCCCTTCGCACGATACTAGTGTAATGGCTGATAATATGGTAATGCTTACTGCTATAATTAGTCTGCTTAGTTTCATTGAGGTATGGTTTATAATTCGAAAACGGGATTTTTAATTTTTTGTTGTAACAAAACTAAATAAAAAGCGGGAATGCAAAATATCTTTCACCGCAGAGACGCAAAGACGCAGGCTCTTAAAATCCGCTTTGAATTACTGGGTTTTCTGTCCGTACTTCCAATTAACCGGCCAAAAAGCAACGCTACATGCACGACGGTTAAAGCGGGTTAATTGCTCTTTCTTTTTCACAAGGCCCGGAGTATCTTCATTGGTGAGTGTCTCGTTTTCCAGGCTTTGGTGGGTAGAAAACTGAAGGCGACCAATATCAATACCCAGTGATACCATGTAATTAATGCAGGTCTGTGCCCTGGCGGCGGCCAGGTCAACGTAATTGGGTTCTCGCCAATCGGCATCGCCCATAAATTTCATTACAAGGCCCGGCCGGCTATCCATAAAACGCTTAAGACGGTTGAGTGTGTCTTTTGCAGCCTTGCTTAACACGGCACTGGCCGAATCGAAACGGATAGGAGGGAAGATGGGTTGCAATTCGTACCCGTGCTTTGCAATGCTATAATTCTTAGTAAAAAATAACTGGTCGTATCCCGCAGGGGTTATTTTGAGCATATCTGCCGAATCGCACTGATCGTAATCAATAGCACCTGCACCTAATATGTATGATACAAGCGGGTTAAACCCGGTTACTGTTAAAGAATAGAACCCATTATTATCTGTTTCGGTGGTTAGTTTGGTGCCATCATTACCATAAAACTGCAGTAATGCCCTTTTTACAGGCAGTAGCGTATTTACATCGCTAACCGTGCCCGATATAAGTATAGTAGGAACCGACCGGTAAAAAATACTGCGCAATCTTAGCTCTGCATAGCAGTTTTGTTCGCGAGCAGCCATTTTAGCATTATCATCTTTAAGCTTATGTATGGTCTGTTCTGATACTGCCGGCATACTAGCCCCATAGCCAATTAAACGAAGCTGTCCGTAAGGAACCCCATGCAAGTGTAGGTAGTCAATACACTCTTGAGCTCTGGCCCGCGATGTCATGGTCTGCAACATTTTACTGCCATCTTTTTCGTCGGCATAGCCTGCAATTTCAACAACGTAAGTAGGATTGTTAAGTAAATACTGCAACCAACCATTAAGTACCGTATCCTTATCTGGATTGGCTATTTTAATGTCTTTTAGTTTAAAATATATTTTGCCCAACCGGTTGCCTTCTGCCGGTATAAGTTCATCATTCTCTGCATTGCGTTGCACAAGTATATTGCGCAGGTACCTATGCGAATTACCCTTTAGTCCGTAGGTAGAAAAATATTCTTCCTTGCCAACTGTGCCGTACTTAGGGTTATCGCAATGGGCCGATAAAACATATACTTTATCGGGGCCAAGTTTGCCATCCTTAAAAATGTATCTGCCTGCTGTGTCGGTATGGGTTTCAACTGTAGTATCGGGGCCACGTAAGGTAACAATAGCGTTAACAACAGCTTTGCCGGTAGCGGTATCGGTTACAGTGCCAGTTACCAGCAAGTGCTGCTGGCCGAATGAGAATACTGATACTAAAAGACTAAATACAATAAAGAAATGACGCACAATTTTTTTAATAGAATGCAAAGCTAAGTATTATAAGTAAAGCTTGTGTTTTACTTCTTTGCCTTATACTGGTACGATAGAATCTCTATCGCTGCCATTCGGCTTCTCGTAATTATATATTCTTGCTGTTGTTGCTTGCTCATATTTTCTGCGTCATCTTCCGATATGGTTATCTTAATACTATCGCTCCAGCCTTTTGCTTTTACACGTTCGGCATTAATACCCATAGCCACCAGATAATTCATATATGCCTTGGCCCTGGCTTCAGATAAGGCCATTTTTGTTTTACTGTCTCCTTCGTTCGATGAACTATGCCCATCAACCTGAATAACAATTGTCGGATTATCTTTTAAAAGCTTTAATACATTATTAAGTACGGTATCGGCCATGCTTTGGGTTATTTTAGTTTTGCCCGAATCGAATAGTGCAACAAACCCCTGCCCAAGAGTGCAGTCTTTAAATTTATCAAGTACAAAATCGGCGGCAAAGTTTTTGGAAGCGGTTAACCCAACGGTGGTAATATTAACCTTAGTCTGACTCGCTGAATAGTTTTTATCATTTGCATCGGCTGCTAGTATATAGGAGGTATTGGGTTTTACATAGCGCTCCGTAGCACTTTGTGCGGCAAACAAATAATGGCCTGTGCTATCCGTTTTAATAGCAACATTAGACCCATCTGAACCAAGCATTTGTACAACAGCCCCTTTTATTGGCTTATTATGCTTCTTTTCGGTTACTGTTCCACTTACCGAGAAGCTTTGCCCAAAAACAGCCACACATAAAAAGAGTAGGGGAGCTAACAGTAACTTTTTCATTTAGCAATCAGTTCCAGTTTCTTAATGTCCATTTGGTAGGGAGGTTGGCCCTGGGCATAAATAGTAGTATCAATAATAGGGGTAAAGCTTACTGAAAACATTTTGTTTTGGTATTGGCTAAGTATATAAATAGGTGGCCCATCAGAATCCCACATATATTGGTACCCGGCAGGGGTGAGGCAAGTATCTATAGGTTTGGCACAAAGGGTATCGCCAGTCGGGGTTTTAAAGAGCATGTACTTATATTCCATGCTTTGCATACCGCTGAGCAAGGTTAACCTACGGTTTTTAATACTGCCATGTTGGGCAGTGCAACCAATACAGGTCAACATTATTATGTTAAGCAGAATTGTCTTAATACCATTCATAACTTCAAATATAAAGTAAGATTGGTTTACTCTATACCAATAAAGGAGCTTTATAAGTCAGTCTGAGCTTGTCGAAGACCTTCCGTTATAAGGAATATGTTTCGACAGGCTCAACATGACGCGGGGTTACTCAACAACCGTTAGGTTATTCACAGCTTTAATCTGTTCTTTCATTTCCTGGTGCAGGCAGGTGTTTATTTGAGTATCTGATATAAACTTAGGCGAAGCACCACAAACAGGGCATTTAAGCTCCTCAACAACTTCGGTAATTATCTCGCGTTGTACTTTGTCCATCATTTCGTCTGCGTTGTCCTCGGCTATATTTAGTTTAACTGTAATCATGGCTTAGTTGAAGGTTTATAAAGTTTTAAATTCAATAACAAAGATAGGGGGATTAATTTCCGTATAACCACAAAATAAATTTAGCCAATACATACAACCCACTTAATCCAGTACCAATGGCAGTCACCCAGATAGCTAACATTTGGAGAGTTTCGGTTCTGGCTTCTTTCTTTTTTCGATTAACATATCCCTCAAACAACATTCCTTTTACTGTTAATCCATATATTTTCCTATCCTTTGTATCTAATACATCGTTCTTAATAAGACCATCTGTGTTTTCTAAGTGATTTATAAGTGATTCATATTCCATTATATTACAAGTAAAACAATTTGTAATGTCTTGAATGCTTATAGATTTAAGGTTTTTAACTCTATCTAAAACAATATCCAGTTTTTCTTCCACTGGAATATCAGTTATAATGAATTTGTAAAAATTATCATCTCTTGGGGTAGCCTCCATATTGCAATTATATTACTTTACTAAATACTAAAGCATTTAAGCCCGAAAACAAAAGGAGGTTCAAAATTACCGAAGGTGCAATAATTGCAATATGTAAATTACTATATTTTTGACAATTGGTGAAAAATGACATATAATGAATAGTACATTTCACTGTTTTAAATGACCGAGAGATGAATAGAATCTTAAAAAAATCAACATATTGGGTGGAAACATTTAAAATAGAACTATGCGAAACAAACTAACACTTATTAGAAATTGCTTCTCAAGCGGAGTGCAAGGAAATGGATTAAAGCAATTATTGTGGTTTTTTTGGAATACAGATAGACAACTTGGCTCTATTCAGCATTTTAAAAATGGCCAAAACTTTGGCCAAAGAAGACTAATAAATAGAATTTCGTTTTTTATAAAATTATAAAAACCTAAAAAAATAGTTAAACAGACTAGGTTTTCAGTGCTTAAAAACTGCTATATTCGCTTATCCAATTTATCTTAGTAAAAGGTGCTCCGAGGAGTTAAGAGTATAGGGCGAGATAAGTATCGCTCTATATTACTTAACATAATAAAACTTTATAGGACTTCACATGCTTCAACCTAAATAGGCATGCAGGTGTTGTTCCTATAACGCTATATTATGTTAAGTAAGAAGCGCAGGCAAGAGGGAGAGCAATTCCCCTCGAATTTCTCTTTGAATTTGGCGGACAAGAAGAGAGAAAATCCGAATATAAAATCAACTAGTTTTAATTACAATTTATTCGTTTAAAAATGGCATCAAAAAACACCCAGATCTTGGCCCGAGATTTAGATGAAAAAGACTGGGGCAATGAAATGACCCAAGAAGAAGAAATAATAAAAGTAAAAACACAAATGTCTTTACTTCAAGGCGCTCATGTTTTTTTAAGAAAATTTCATAGACAATATCCAAATGGATATATGAAAAAAAAGACACTTATAAAAATGATGAAAGAAGCCTTTCAATATGAATGTTGGCCAAAAAACAACAAAATATCTGATTACGACATAGATAAAGCAATTAAATCAATAGCATACGAACAGCCAATGCAGGGTACTGTTAGTTTTTAACGGCTTAGTTCAAATAAAATGTTATCACAATTATCGCTATGGGTTACTTGTATATTTATACTTAATGGTTCTTTTTTGTGTAATTCATTTATGTCTTTTATGAAATATGATGGCGCAACAATAAATTTACTTAATGGTTCCTCTATTTTCTCTATTGGAGTGCTATTGTCACTTATTAAAGTTATAATAACGATTCCATCTTTGCATTTAATATCCTTATTTTTTATTTTAAATTTTACGTATCCAATAATAGGCTCAATAGGATATGTGAAAGATAATTGCTCATCTTTTGAACTAAAAGTATAACATGTTTCTTTTTTCATGGTTTATTGATTAAAGGTTGATGACTGTGAACTAATGGGCGGTGCTGATAACACCGCCTTCTTTTTTTTTACTTTTTACGGCCCTCCTTTCCTGTATATGGGTTAGTATTGCCTTTATGGCTGTAATTATTCTTAGTCGTGCCATCTGATTTAGTTCTGTGGTACGAACTTACGTGAGTACCATCCTTCTTGGTATAAGAATGTACTTTGGTAGAGTGGGGGTTTACCTGCGCCGCTAGGCAGCAGGGTAGGAGTAATATAATTAGTGTTTTCATGCGGTTAGAATTTATTGTTGTTGCTTAATAGATTTTTTAAATGAAGTAATGCTCTATTTAGTCTTTCAAACATAGATTCATCCATATCTGGCATAAAAAATTGAGGAATACAATCTTCGTATTTAATGTCTCCATTATTGCTGTTTTCTACACAATTATCACAACATAATGATAATGAATACTGCCCGTTAAATTCATTCCTATACAGGCTATAATGAGTCATTCTGTTTAAATCAAAAGCAATAGTAGTTATAGATGGCTTAGAAGAATACCTATTATCAGACCCGTTTTGTTCTGATAATTCATTAAGACGTTTATTTTGCTTTTCATCCCATGGAGAAGAATCCTTTATGTAATAAATAATAGAGCCTTCTACCCTTATGCTATTTTTATAATATTCACTACTACCTCCATAAAAATACCTAGTTATTTTTGATTCAATCCATCCAATAGTTTCTTCTTTGGTAGCAGTACTTGTGTCTTTTTGAGCTATTGACCCTATAGGTAATAGCATTAATAAAATAAGATATTTCATGGTTGTTGCAATTTATACCCGAACATCCCGAACAGGTGGTATAAAAAATCAGCGTGGGACATTTACCTTCCGTAGTCGAGGCATTGCAACACGCCTATTACAAATAAGTAACGCCCACGCCGATAGCGTGAACGATAACTTACTTTGTAATACACCGGGGAATGTTGCAATTTCCGACTACAATAAGCTAACGCCAATATGTTAAGGCAAATGTATTAATTTTGAGGAAATGATGAAGGCTAACCTTGCAGGGTTAGCCTTCGGCCATAATCATAAACGGTTTAAATTAAATAATCATGGAAACTAAAGTAATTACGTATTTATCGGAATCGGCTAAATCTGTGCCTATGAATGGCGGAGCCATTACTCATAATCAAATATCTGAGCATACCAAAAATGGATGGGAGGTGACACATGTTAGCACAACTTTTAATGCAGGTGTATTTTATGTTACCGTTTGCTTGGTAAAGAGATAGTATTCTTTCCAGATTCAATTATAAGGTCTATTATAACGTTATTTAGAAGCTCTTTTGCATCCTCATAGGTTATGCCCGATAATTGTTGTTTAATAAGCTTCTTTTTCTCCGATAGTAATTTTTCCTTTTTTGTCATACGATAACATTTTACGAAAGTTTGAAAAACTTTCAACCGCCAATTCAAAAGAGAAATTAACATGTGTTGTTAATAAGGCCTGAGAATAGGAGGTTTTAAGTTTCCCGTTAAAATTAGAACTTAAAACGGTGCAAATATAGGAAATGTTTCGCACTTAACATAATATATATTATGAGACAATAAAATATGCAATAATTTGTATATCAATAGCTTATAAAACACTGTTTCACGTGAATCGTTGGCATTTACCCTCTTAAAATCACTCCTATTTCAGGGCTGTTTTGAGTCAAATAAACTACTTGCTTTTACCTTTAAACTACAGTGATAAAATGGCAAATATTGCTGTGCCAATAAGCGCCAACATAATGGCCGAAATTATGATACCCGCCAGGGCGCTTCCGGGGTGTTTTTCAGTTGGGCTGTTCCGCCCCATTATACCCAATATAAGGGCTATAATAAGTAGTACTGCCGGCACGCCCATAACTATAGCTGCAGATATGGCTGTGGCACCTAAAACGGCAGCCAAACCAAGTGCAAACCCTAAAAACAGGCCCAATAAGAACCCTATAATAGCTAAACCGAGAGATGTTCCCCCGTAATTGGTAGCTTTTCCTTTAGAAGCACCATCGGGCATCTGATTCTCATTCGATAAGCCTCTTTCCGGCGTAACAGATCCCGGATTGCTCTCTTTTAATGCATCTATATAAAACTCCATGCCAATTATCAATAAACTAAGGGCTATTAACAAGGTTATCCATACCGGGAAGGCTTCTATAGTAGCAAATGCCACCGCAACTATGGTAAGAGCTATTAACGCCAAACCAATTGTTATAAGAACCTTGCCGCTTGTCAATTGCTGTTTATTAACTGCCGGTGCCTGGTCGGCCGGGGCGTTAATTTGCTCAATTGTTTGGGTTAAATGATTGGTCGTTATAGGCTGTTTTGTAATAGCTAATACTTGATTTTTGTATTCTTTAACTACTTGTTTTACAATTGATTTATTTTTATTAGTTAACTCATTTGTTTTGGTTAACATAATAATATTGGCCAGCTTGGTATCCTTTTCAGCTATAGGTTTCATTTGCCTTTCAGGCTGAACCTCGGCCTTAATTTGAACCTCCGGCTTTACACCCCGATTATCGAAGAAATAACCCCTGGTGTATTTACGGTTACTAAATGATGAGGTTAAGCCGCTATTACTTGAACAGCCGGCAATAACTAATAAAAGAAGTAAAAGTGAGTGGTGGTTCTTCATTTACAACAACAATAACAGCAAAATTGCAGAAATAGTACATAATACCAATGCAATTTTTGCTAAAAGTATATGGCCATCATTAATATGTATAGAATGAATGGCAGTTAAAACGGCAAAAACACCCGAAAATACCGCTACAAACACAAAAAGTAATACACTTATACCCGCAAAATCGTTTAACGCTATTAGTGCTAATATACCTGCCAGTAAGCAAAATATACCGCAAATTAATGCCGATAATCCCCAATTAATAGGCTTACCGGTTTTCTCGTCCACGTCGGGTTGAGGGTCATCGGGTAATATACGGCTGATAGTGACATTTTCGGCCTTGCTTATCTCCCCTACTGCCAATTTCATAACCTGTTTACTCAATAACTGTGTTTTTTTAAGGGGAGAAAGGGCCTTTACGGGTTCTTGGGTAACTTTAGTATTAGGAATAATGGCAATCTTGTTTTCTGTTTTTTGTTCAGTACTAACCTTAGCCTTAATCTCAACCTGAGAATTAGCCTCAATCTTAACCGGATTATCAAAAAAATACCCTTTGGTGTATTTTCGGGTACCAAATGAAGTAAGGTTGCTGTTGGTAGAACAACCAACGAGCAAAAGCAATAATAGTAGGTATATGTGGCGGGGCTTCATATTATAATTATAAAGGTACGTTTAAAAGCCCAACAAATGTAATAAGAAGTGCTGCAATTAAGGCAATAGTAGCAAGATCCAATCCGCGTTTAGCATCATCCGGCGATGCTTCGTTGGGATTATGTAATGCAATCTGGCAAATAATCCAGGCGGCTACACATACCGCAATAAATAAAAGCATGGCCGCTAACGGTATTGTAATTGTAGTTTGGCTAATTAATACTATAGCAACAGTAACTGCCAGGGCTGCACTTATAAAAAGACATACCATAGCAAGCTCTTTTCCTGATTGCCCTAAATGCCCAGTTTTAACGGGTTTATTATCGGCACCTGGTACCGGAATAGTACCATTTTGTGCCAACCATAAATAGATAAGCCCGAAAATAAGACAAGCCGAAGCTATAATGAGGAAAGTAAGTGGCGAAACCATCTGCAAAAATACAATAGTGTGTACTAATAATAAACCCAAAACACTCAGCGCGCTAATAATAAGTAGCATTACGCCTGCAGTTACACGCTCCTGTTTTAATTCAGCATCATTGGTGGCAGGTTTATCCGTAAAAGGGTTTTCATCGCCTAACATTTCAACTTTGGTTGCCCTGCCCGTAGCTTTGCCATTAAGTTGAGTAATGGCAATAGGGTACTTGTGAATGTTACTATTGAACACTTTTAGAGGGGCCACCAATTTGCTTATGGTTTCCGTTTTAACCTTAACTGTTGTAGAATTATTACTTACTACGGACTCTTTTCCATTAACAGATGTACTATGGTTTACCTCTAATTTAGCAATAGGATTATTCCAGAAATAACCCTTGGTGTATTTGCGGCTTCCGAACGAAGTAAAACCACTGTTACTTGAGCAGCTAGCCAAAACAATCGATAATAGTATGAATAAGTGGTGTCTTTTCATCTATTAAGGAAATAAGAGTAGCAATAGAATTATTACAAAAGGAATGATGCAGATTACTAATGATGTAATTAAGCTATGATGAGTATCGTGTATATGCAGTGCTATGATTACAGAAACAACACCAATTGCAGCCGGTATCAATGCAAATAATGAATATACAAACAGAAATAGAGATAGGTATCCACCACTGACAATTATGGTAAGTATTGCATATGCAAGAATTAATAACACAAGCATTGCAGCAATAAGTGCTATTACTCCCCAGGCAGTTTTTTTCTCAACGGGCTTATCTGCGTTTGGCGTATCAACCAAGTTTTTAACATCAGGTTTCACTATCTTATCAATAGATTTGACCACACTTTTAACTGCCACAATCTTATTGTTTGTGTTAGCTTTATTTAAACTAAATATTGATGATACAGGGCTTTTAGCAGCTTGAATTGATTGTTTCCGTTCAAGCTCTTTTTCATTCTCTATTTCAGGTTTAAGAGGAGCAGTGGTAATTGCACTTTCAGCTTTAGTAATGGTACAAATTTTACCGGGTTTGTCAAAAAAATACCCTTTAGTGTATTTGCGGTTACCAAATGAAGTAAGACCACTGTTACTTGAACAACCGGCTAAAGCAATCAATAATAGTATGAATAAGTGGTGTCTTTTCATCTACAAAAAAAATGTGCTATCTGCAGTAAATTTAGGTGTTCGCTGCAAATAGCACAGTTATCGGTACATAAACTATTTCGGGCTGGTCATGGCTTTGGCCTTGTCTTCCTGGCCTGTACTTGCGTACAAACGCAGCAATACACCTCGCAAAGCTTTGTCATCGCCATGCAACGAATACGCCTTTTCTAAATATGGCTGAGCTTTCTTTAACCATCCCTTAGCTTCGTCTTCCATTATTTTCGATTTTTTGGCTTGTTCCTTATCAGGCAATGCATTTAATTGGTCGTAAACATATTTGGCACGATTGTTGTATAATGCACCAATATTAAAGTTGAAATCAAAGTCATTAGGACTGATAACCAATGCCATTTTATAATTAGTATCTGCCTTTTGGAACATATCGGCATAGTTAGCCGGCATAGGCAGGTCATTATTCTTAGCATCTCGCGGGTTAGCTTGCTTGTCGTATATAGTGCCTAAAATAAAATACAATCTCGCTTCAAGGTCCTTTTGGTCAGCAGTTAAGTTGCCGCCCTTATTTAACTTATCAATGGCTAATTGCAGGTTATTTGCAGCCTTATCGTTCTGGTTCCTCCAAATATATCCATTGGTTTCATCGTTTATCAGGCTAATATCATCAGGATAAACAGCGCGGCCCTTGGTTACAATTGCCAAGGCATTGGTAGTATCACCCTGCATCAGGTATATTTGGTTAAGTTCCACATACGGATCTTCTTTACCTGCTTTAATGCTAACCATATCATTATAATAGGTAATTGCCTTAGGGTAGTTCTTTATTTTTAAAGCAGATGCAGCGGTACTCTTTAATATAGTTCTGTACTGGCTCATTGTATCAGGAACGCCTTGTGCTTTCATACCCAGGTAAACCTGTTCGAAAAAACCAAATGCCGATGCATAATTGCCTGCATTGTAATCACATACGGCTTTATTCATCATATGGCCGCCACATTGTACCAATGCACGCCTTGCTTCATCAGCATAGTCGCCTTTAGGTTCCAGCATTATAACCTTTATATATGAATACATGGCAGTGTTAAGTGCTGCAGTATCAGCATGAAGGTAAGCTTCGGTCTGTGCCTTTTGCAACGATGCCTGATCTAATTTAGCACCGGCACCTAATGCCTTTTTAGAAAGGGTAGAAAGCTGGGTTTCGTATATGGTTTCGTAAACCTGTCCCCTGTATAAGAACATCTTAGGTTCGTTCCTGGTCTTGTCGTTATTGGCAGCCAGGTCAATAGCTGTTTTAGCATCTTTTAAATCGGTGGTGTCGTGGTCGCTAATAAAGTCACTTAAGTGCCTGTTGGCGCTAACCACGTTATTGTTTTGCGCATATGCATTACACGCCGCAATTGCTAAACCAAGAACTACTACTATTTTTTTCATGGATGTTATTTATAAGACAAAATTAATTTGATTTTTTACATAACACATATTTATTTAACAAAGCTATGTTGTATAGATATTACAAGGCAATTTCCTTACTTTTTCCACTTTCGCCCATTTTAAAGAGTTCATATAATTTACGCATTCTATATTTTCGTTAAAGAAATAAATTATCTGGATACCTTTTGGCAACACTGCATTTTTTTCAATTACCTTTTTTAAGGTAGCCAGGCCAAACGGATTATACATGTATATAACATCGGCTTTCGAAACATCAACATCGGCAACATCCATGCACTTAATAGTAATATCGCAGCTTTTGTTGTTTCTATAACCGGCAATATTTTTAATTGCCAGTGCATATGCATCGGGGCGCAATTCAAAACCTTCAATCTTACTAAAACCTATTTCGGCTGCATAAAACAACACCCTTCCATAACCAGAACCCAAGTCGTAAAACACATCACTTTTATGTATAGTAACCTGATCAAATATCTTTCGTAAATGCCAGTAATAAAGGGTTTCGCAGTAATAAACATCAGGATACCCGGGAACTATTGTTGAAATGATACCACTGGTCTTAACCCCAAGATAGTTATCAATAAAAATGCTTTCCAGCTTACGGTAATACCAGGCCAGAAAATTGTAAATGCTTTTTAATGACTTCATAAAAGCATATTCAATTTAGCAGACTGCTTACCGGTATTGTTTCTCTGTAAGTGGCAGCTACCTGTTATACTTAAAGGGAGTTTAAAATTTACTCTTGGGGTGTTTCTTCTGTTGTTTCAGGTGCAGCTCCGTTCTCTTCCGGGTTAACAGTACCATCAACTACGGCTCCTTCAATAGCGGCTTCCACTTCTTCCTGCACATCTATTTTGGCTACAGCAGCAATGGTATCGTCTTCTTTCAGGTTAATAAGCCTTACACCTTGTGTAGCTCTGCCCATAACCCTGAGTTCGGCAACCGGTAGGCGTATTGCTACACCCGAACGGTTAATGATCATCAGGTGGTCTTTATCAGTTACATCCTTAATAGCTATCAGGTCTCCGGTCTTTTCGGTAATACTTATGGTCTTAACACCTTTACCGCCACGGTTTGTAATACGGTACTCTTCAACTTCCGAACGTTTTCCGTAACCATGTTCCGATACTACTAATACGTTAGCCGATAGATCTGCCAGGCAAATCATACCAATAACTTCATCTTTTTCGCTTCCCAGTGTAATAGCTTTCACACCCGAAGCATTCCTACCCATTGGGCGAACCTTCTGTTCGTTAAAGCGTATAGCCTTACCAGATTTTAGTGCCAATATCATTTCGTTATTGCCATTGGTTAAGCGTGCTTCTAATAATTCGTCGCCCTCACGTATGGTAACTGCATTAATACCATTTTGCCTAGGCCTTGAATAAGCTTCGAGCGAGGTCTTTTTAATGATACCCTTCTTGGTACAAAGTATAATGAAGTTGTTGTTAATATATTCAACATCAGATAGATTCTTAACATTGATGTAAGCCATGATCTTATCATCCGGTGCTAAGCTCAACAGGTTTTGTATAGCTCTGCCCTTCGAT
>JABDHI010000059.1 GCA_013285655.1 Bacteroidota bacterium | reverse complement strand
GCCAATTTCGGTCAGCTTTTCAACCAGCCATTCTATACGCGCAATATTTTTAGTAGGTGCAATAGCCACATGCAGTTGCCACGTCGGTGCAATTTCCTGGTGGCTTTCTAATATTCGTAATACACAAGCTTTTGCCGAAGCATTCTCAATTTCTGCTTTATAAGAACCACCAACACCATCGGTAAGTTTTACATGTTCGCCTGCCGTAAGGCGCAATACCTTTATGCAATGGCGAGATTCTTCTGCATCGAGCATGCAGCTATCACCACTGATATTTGGTACATAAAAAAGATGCATTTACTACAGCTTAAGTACAGCCATAAAAGCAGACTGCGGAATTTCAACGTTACCCACCTGGCGCATACGCTTCTTACCTTTCTTTTGCTTTTCTAGCAGCTTACGTTTACGCGATATATCACCACCATAACATTTAGCAGTAACGTCCTTACGTATAGCACTGATATTCTCACGCGCAATAATTTTGGCGCCAATAGCAGCCTGTATAGCTATCTGAAACTGTTGGCGTGGTATAAGGTCTTTTAATTTTTCGCAGATCTTACGGCCAAATTCTGCTGCACGGTTTTTGTGTATAAGCGCAGCAAGTGCGTCAACCACTTCGCCGTTAATAATAATATCTAATCTCACCAGTTCTGATGAACGGTAATCAACAGGAGCGTAATCGAAGGAAGCATACCCTTTCGAAATACTCTTTAATTTATCGTAAAAGTCGAATACAATTTCGGCCAATGGCATTTCAAATACCATTTCCACACGGTCGGTTGTAAGGTAAACCTGGTTAATAATAGCACCACGTTTTTCGATACATAAGCCCATAATAGCACCAACATATTCCGTTTTGGTAATGATGTTCGCCTTTATATACGGTTCCTCCACATGGTCAATCATGGTAGGGTCAGGCAGATCGCTCGGGTTGTTGATGTTCAGTTTTTCTCCCCTTACCGTATAAGCAAAGTACGATACGTTAGGTACCGTAGTAATAACGGTCATGTTAAACTCACGCTCTAAACGCTCTTGAATAATTTCGAGGTGAAGCATACCCAAAACCCGCAACGGAAACCAAAGCCCAGCGCAGCGGTCGATTCAGGCTCGAATACCAACGCAGCATCATTTAGCTGTAATTTATCCATAGCCCCACGAAGCTCTTCGTAGTCATCCGTATCTACCGGGTAAATACCCGCAAATACCATAGGTTTTACTTCTTTAAAACCCTGAATAGGGGTTTCGCAAGGGCGTGCAACGTGGGTAATGGTATCACCAACACGTACTTCTTTAGCTGCCTTAATACCCGATATAATATAACCTACGTCGCCGGGGTAAATAGCATCGACAGGCTTATAAGCCAGTTTCAACACACCTACTTCTTCAGCAATGTATTCGGTGCCGGTAGCAAAGAATTTTACTTTATCTCCTTTCTTAATGGTACCGTTAACTACTTTAAAGTAAGCTACAATACCGCGAAAAATATTAAATACAGAGTCAAATATCAATGCCTGAAAGGGAGCATCAGGGTCTCCTTTAGGGGCTGCAATACGTTCAATAATGGCAGCCAATAATTCGTCAACACCCTGGCCTGTTTTACCACTGGCTTGCAAAATCTCTTCGCGTTTGCAACCAATAATATCAACCATTTGGTCCTTTACTTCCTCAATCATAGCATTCGGCATATCAACCTTGTTAAGTACCGGTATTACGGTAAGGTCGTTATCTAATGCCAGATAAAGGTTCGATATAGTTTGGGCTTGTATACCCTGGGTTGAGTCAACAAGCAGCAGGGCTCCTTCGCAAGCTGCTATAGAACGAGATACTTCGTACGAAAAATCGACGTGACCGGGGGTATCGATAAGGTTAAGTACGTATTGTTCACCCTTATAGGTATAGTCCATTTGTATAGCATGGCTCTTAATGGTAATGCCACGCTCGCGCTCCAGGTCCATGTCGTCCAATACCTGCGCCTGCATATCGCGCTTGTTAATGGTTTTGGTAAATTCTAATAACCGATCGGCCAAGGTACTTTTACCATGGTCGATGTGAGCTATAATACAGAAATTGCGTATGTTCTTTTGTTTTGCCATAAGAGGGCGCAAAAATATACTATTTTTTGGTTGAAGGGCTTAGTTTATTACCATTAATGACATTGACTATCTTTGAATATCCTATCCATTAGTATATGAAGCCATTATTCTTAATTCTTATGAGTTTTTGCCTATTCTCGTGTACTGAGAAAAAAAGCAAAAATGATTTGATCCGAGCACACTTAAAAGGAAGGATAAAGACAATTGTTGATTCCGTCTATGAAGTAGAGGTGAAATCGGATGGAAGTAAGGTGAACGAATGGGTTGCAATTGATACAGAAAAATACGATGAGTTGGGTAATGACATTTCACATATATCGTATTCTTTATCTGGGAAGCTTATTTGGAGAGATATATTCAAGCATGATACTAGAGGGAATCAAGTTGAAGAAAATCTATATAAAAATAATGGCCGTTTAGAGCAAAAGACTATACTTTTTTATAATAGTGGAGATAGTGTTATTAAAACGTTTCAATTCGACTCAACAAATAAACTAGGGGGTACATCGGATTTTAAATATGACAAAAGAAGTCATAGTACTGAGGATAATGAATATGAACTTGATGGCCATCTCTCAGCTAGGCATGTTTATTTTAATGATATAAATGGGAACACTATTAAAGTAGTTCATGGAATTGATTCAATTATTGGTATAGATACATATAAGTATGATGACTTTGGCAATAAAATACAATGGTGCTTGAAAATGCCAGGGACTAAACGACGTTTTGTAAATAATTATAAGTATAAAGATTTTGATAAAACGGGTAATTGGCTAAATAAAATTGAATCATATGATGATGAGCCTAAGTGGATGATAAAACGTATTATAGAATATTACCCCTAACTCTCCATTCGATTATTGTCTTTAGTGTATTGTGCTGGTAATCAAATATTTGTGTAAGGTATTGATTTTCAAGCTGTTTAATGTTTTATTGTAAATCATTGTTATTAACAATGGAGGCCCTATGAATAGGGGCTTTCAGAACCCCATCATTGTTAATTTCTATTGTTATTTTTTGCCTAAAATGAGTTGTTCATATCTGTTAACGTAGCCTTAAAAAGTATAGTCTTCATATTTCGTATCTTTGTAATACAAAATGAAGCCGTTTTATGAGTAGTGCGGAGTTAAAATATACCTTATTTAAAGTAATAGATGCCATCAATGATAATAAGACATTGAAGGATATTTATTCTTTTGTTTCAAAGAAGACAGATGCAGATTTTTGGGATAGTCTTTCTAAAGAACAAAAATTGGATATAGAAAATGCGCTTAAAGAGCTTGATGCCGGTAAAGGTATTCCGCATGAGAAGGTGATGGCTCAATTCAAAGGCAAATATTTGTAATTGGGGTGAAAATTATCTGGTCTCCGGGAGCAAAAAAATCATTCGAGGAGTTAGTTAATTTCCTTGAGATAAAATGGGAAAAGAAGGTTATCCAGAATCTATTTTCGGAACTAAATAAGAGCCTAGATCACATTTCACTTAATCCTGAAATTTTTCCTATAGTTTCGAATACTAAGAAGCTCAGGAAATGTGTAATTAAAAAGAGAACATTGTTATTATATCGTATAAAATCGAAGGATATAATAGAACTTGTGATATTTGCTGATACCAGGCAGAATCCCAAGAAGTATGAGATATGATTGAGTTAATTAAACTACTATGAGCAAACCTACAGAAGCACCTAAGTTTTTTACCGATTCGGGTATAGAGATAGAGCGCATTTATCCTAAAAAAGATGTGCCTTACGAAAACCCGGGCGAGTTCCCCTATACCCGTGGAGCACACCCCGATATGTACCGCAGCAAGCTATGGACCATGCGCCAGTATGCAGGGTTCTCTACTGCCGAGGAATCGAACAAGCGTTACCATTACCTGCTCAAGAATGGTACCACCGGGCTTTCGGTAGCTTTTGACTTACCCACCCAAATGGGCTACGATTCTGATCATGATCTGTCGGATGGTGAAGTAGGTAAATCGGGCGTGGCTATTGATACGCTTAGGGATATGGAGATATTGTTTAATGGAATAAAGCTGGAGGATATTACAACCTCTATGACCATCAATTCTACCGCATCTATATTACTGGGTATGTATATTGCGTTGGCTCGCAAGCAGGGTGCAGATATTAAAAAGATATCGGGTACTATACAGAATGATATTTTAAAGGAGTATGCAGCAAGGGGTACGTATATCTATCCTCCGTCTCCATCCATGCGCATCATTACCGATATTTTTGAATATTGTAGCAAAGAAGTACCTAAATGGAATACGATATCTATATCGGGCTACCATATACGTGAAGCGGGCTCTACTGCCGTGCAAGAGCTGGCTTTTACACTTGCCAATGGTAAAGAATATTGCCGTGCTGCTATTAAAAAAGGGTTAGATATTAATGTGTTTGCAAAGCGACTTTCGTTCTTCTTCAACGCTCACAATAACTTGTTTGAAGAAGTAGCTAAGTTCCGTGCGGCAAGGCGCATGTGGGCGCAAATCACTAAAGAACTTGGTGCTACAGATGCACAGGCACAGATGCTCAGGTTCCATACACAAACAGCCGGATCAACTCTTACAGCGCAACAACCTATTAATAACATAGTACGTGTCGCAGTTCAAGCCATGGCTGCTGTAATGGGCGGAACACAATCGTTGCATACCAATGGTTTTGATGAGGCGCTTGCATTACCTACTGAAGATGCAGCCCGCACGGCGTTGCGTACTCAGCAACTTATTGCTTACGAAAGCGGCATCACCCAAACTGTTGATCCATTAGCAGGTTCGTACTTTGTAGAGGAGTTGACCAACCAGGTAGAAAAAGCAGCATGGGAATATATTGAGAAGATAGAGAAAATGGGTGGCGCTGTTAAAGCCATTGAGAAAAGTTACATGCAGAATGAAATTGCAGCTTCTGCATTTGAATACCAGGACAATATTGAGAAAGGCAAAAAGATAATTGTTGGCGTTAACAAGTTTGCAATAGAAGAGAAGATGCCTGATAACCTGTTACGTGTTGATGATTCTATAAGGCAGTACCAAATTGATAAGCTGAATAAAGTAAAAGCAGAACGCGATAATACCAAAGTGAAAGCTGCACTGGCTCTGCTTGAGCAGAACGCGAAAGAAAATGTAAACCTAATGCCTGCTATTGTAGATGCTTGTGAGTGTTATGTATCGCTAGGCGAAATAGCAGATACATTGAGGAAAGTTTTCGGGACGTATAAATAGAGCCTAGTTCGGCAAATACATTACGTATTTATCAAAACCGTACCCAAAACCATTGGGAGTAACTGATTCGGTCTTCATACCCAGTTTCTCGTAGAACTTATAAGTATGTTGGCTTGTCCATAGGGTAGCTTGCCTGCCTAGTTCCTTTACTTTATTAACTCGGTAATCGTAAAGCAATTTGCCATAGCCCTGGCCTTGATGATCGGCATGTATCATTCCCCAATTTAACTGGCCTTTGTTTTCTCCTTTCGCTAAATAAAAACCGGCAGCACCAATAACATCGCCTTCAACCTCCAGTACATAAAAATAGATGGCTTCAGCAAAAGAGTAGGGTATAGTATTAGTTTCAGCGGCGTTCATCCAGGTATCTAACTTCCCAATTTCTTCAGCATCGAAATACTTAGGTACGTTGCTGATGAATATTTCGCGACACTTAATGGCGTCAGCAGGTGTATAGAGGCGAATGTGCATAGTTTCATTAATGTATTAATCCCTTCCCTAATGGGGAAGGTTAGGATGGGGCTTTACTTTACCACCACGTGTAAGGTATCGAGTAGCTTATTGTTTTGGTCAACAATGACGTAAACATCTTCGTTGTCCCTTTTCATGAGGTATTTTTCTCGGGCAAATTTCTCGAGGTTAGCAGGATTGGTCTGTAATTCTTTTAAATCTTCGGTAGCTGCATCTGTCTGCTTCTGAAAATAGCTACGTTCGGTTTTCAGTTTGTTTATTTTGTAAACCAATTTCATTTCTGAAACAAGGTCGTTGCGATCAAAGAAACATATCCATACAAAGAAGAGCACCGATGCAGCAATATATTTATTGCGCATGTAGCCTAAGATCTTTTTTATTAATGGATGTACATTCATCTGCAAGCAAAATTACATTGAAAAGCAGACGTTAAAATGGCTTAGTGAGCTATCTTTTCAACATCTTCTTCCACAGCCGCTACTCCCGGAAGTACCTGGCCCTCTAACCCTTCCAGCATTGCTCCACCACCGGTTGACACACAACTTACGTCGTTTGTCATTTTGTATTTGTTAATAGCAGCAACAGAGTCGCCACCACCAATTAGTGAATAAGCCCCTTTTTTTGTAGCCCTAACAACTGCTTCAGCAACTGCTTTGGTACCATGTTCAAAACTATCCATTTCGAACACTCCCATTGGGCCGTTCCACAATATGGTGCTTGACGATTCGATAACCGTAGCATATTGCTTTTCGGTTTCAGGGCCAATATCTAAGCCCATCCATCCATCAGGAATATTATTTATATCACAATTCTTTTTGTCTGCATCATTCGAAAATGCATCTGCAATAATAGTATCGACAGGTATATAAAGGTTCACACCTTTTTCTTTAGCTTCTTTTATAACTTCTAATGCGGTATCTAATCTTTCTTCTTCAACTAATGAGCTGCCTACCTTACCACCTTGTGCTTTTATAAATGTATATGCCATACCACCACCAATGATAAGGTTATCTACCTTGTTCATCAAATTACTGATAATTGCAATTTTACCCGATACTTTGGCGCCGCCCAATATCGCGGTGAAAGGTTTCTTGGTTTGATTAAGGAGTTTGTTAATACTCTCTAGTTCGTGAGCCATTAAATAACCGAACATCTTTCTGCCCGGAAAGAATTTAGCAACAACTGCTGTAGATGCATGTGCACGGTGTGCTGCCCCAAAAGCGTCATTTACGTATACATCTCCTAATAACGATAATTCTTTAGCGAAATTTTCTGCGCCTTTGGTTTCTTCAGCGTGAAAGCGAACGTTCTCCAATAACAGTACTTCTCCCGGCTTTAAGTTTTGTGCCATAGTGCGGGTAGCAGCACCAATACAGTCTTTTGCAAATTGAACAGGCCTGTCTAATAATTTGCTTAAAAGTGGAATACAATGCTTCAACGAGAATTTTTCTTCAGGCAGGTTCTTAGGCCTTCCAAAGTGCGACATAATAACTAAAGAGCCACCGTCAGCAAGTACTTTTTTAAGAGTAGGTATAGCAGCGCGTATGCGGGTGTCATCTGTAATATTGAATTGAGCATCAAGCGGTACGTTAAAATCAACACGAACCAATGCTTTTACTCCTTTAAAGTTAAAATCGTCAACAGTTTTCATCGCTTTTGTTTTGGTTTTGCAAAAATAGCAAGCAATTGATAAGTTAAACAGGATTTTTATCAGCTTTTATCCTTTGCTTTCAACACTACGCATTTAAAGCGCAGCTCGACTTGTCCGTTTGATGCGTTAGAGATAACTATAATGGTCCTGTCCTGTCTGTCGATTGCACTATTGGTAATGAACTTGGTTTTAATCACTCCTTGTTTGCCGGGTAACACAGGTTGTGTAGGTGGAGTTACAATGGTACAACCGCATTGCACTTTAGTATCGCTAATTACTAAAGGTTGGTTACCTGTATTGGTGAAAGCATATTGAAAAGCCAATGTATCGCCCTGGTGAACGAAGCCGAGATGTTGAACTGTCTTTTCAAAACTCATTACCGGTTGCGACAGGCCTATTAGTGAGAATAGACTGAGTAAAGCAAATAATGTGATTGACTTTTGGAACATACCTTAAAGATAGACTATTGTTATTAAAATAAGAAACCCCGCCCTGATTATTCGGGACGGGGTTCTTTATAGTATGCAATACTGCTTATTTGTTAGCAGGCGCTGCAGGTGTGTTAGCAGCAGGCGCCGGGTCAGCAGGTTTAGCCATAACATCGCCAACGATGTATACAACTTTGGTGCCTGGGTTAGCGTTGCTGGTAACAGTTACTGACTTAATAAAGTGACCTGGCCTTTGGGTATCGTAGTGCACTTTTATTTGAGCACTTTGGCCTGGTTGAATTGGTTCTTTTGGAGGGGTTGGAATTGTACAACCGCATGAACCGTGAGCTTCTTTAATAATTAAAGGCTCTTTACCAGTATTGGTAAAATCGAAATAACGGTATCCGTCAGAAGCGTAAGGAATGGTACCATACTTAATGGTATCAGTTTTAAATTGCATTACAGGTGCATTTGGGTCAGGTGGTGCAGCAGCATCCTGAGCCTTAAGGTTTCCTGCAAAAAGCAAGCCGGTAAATAATGCGGCTGTAAGGATTAACTTTTTCATAGTGAAGGTTTTTGGTTTTATTAGCTTGTTGAATTAATTGGTAGGCGAGCCGTTATCCCAGTTGTTAGTGTATGGAACGCCTGAATTACTATTGTTATTGGTCGGGAACGCGGGATAAGCATCTTTAGAAAGAACTTTGCCTTTTATAGAAAGCACTAAAGGCGATTCTTTACCATTGCTGGTTATAGTTACTGTTTTAGTAAATACTCCCACACGGTGGGTATCGTAGGTTACCTTAATGGTGTCTCTTTGGCCTGGGTTTACAGGGTTATGTGGCCACCTTGGTACGGTGCAACCGCAAGAACCGTGAGCTTCTTTAATAACCAATGGCTCTTTACCGGTGTTGGTAAACATAAACAGGTAAGTACCGTTATCGTCTTGCTGAATGGTACCAAAGTCATGGTCTCTGGTTTCAAAGCTCATAACTGCAGCATTAGGGTCGGGTGGGGTAACAGTTGCCGGTGCGGCCGGAGTTGCACCAGATGGAGTAGGTATTTGTGCAAAGCTAAAAACAGCCGGTAATAACAGTAATAGTGTAAAAAATCCTTTGCGAATCATGGTTTTATTTGTTTTACGAATACAAATATATAAAAATTAAACCCCTACAGCAGCCCATTAACATAGCATTAACAAAGTTCCTTGTTCCCGTCATTGCGAGGAACGAAGCAATCTCAGTATTATTGGTCGTTGGCGCTCATTGTTTTACTGGGTTTGGCACAATCCTTTGCATCTATGTGTCCATTCCTATTATCTTATCTTTTCACCTCACGTGCCTTAGCTTTTGTCATTCCCTTTTCTGCAAAATGCAACACTTTTGCACGCAGATCAAAAAATGTGTTGCATTTTAGGATTTGCCACAATTTTTAATTTTATAAAAGTGGGTACCCACTTTTATAAAATCGCGACCATTTAACATATTGATTATCATTCTAATTAATGGAGTGTTACCTGTAAATTTTGCTACCCACCCCATAGCTTTTTTGTATAAAGTGAAAAAATCAAAGTACAATACCACTTTTCAAAAGAACATTCCCCCTCGCCTTGATCGAGGAGAGGGGTTCGGGGTGAGGTCGGTTACATGCAAAAATAACTAATTTGCATTTTATATAAAAACCTCCATCCAATCATTTATAAACAGGTCGAATGGCTTAGGTGATTTAAACAGTCCCATCGTTAGGCGAAGGCTGAGCCTTCGTCCAATTATCTTTGTAGCTTGCAGCTACCACGCAATAATCAATAATACAATACATTTGTTATATGTCAACAGGCTATCAAATAAAAAATCAGTCGGCATTACATTATTTAACTTTACAGATAGTTCAATGGGCCGATATTTTTACACGTAAAAAATACCGCGATATAATTATTGATAGTTTACTATATTGCCAGCAAAACAAAGGACTGGAGATATATGCATACGTAATTATGAGTAACCACATGCATTTATTGGCAAAAAGTGCCCAAGATGATTTAAGCGGAGTGATAAGAGATTTTAAACGCCATACCAGTACTAAAATGCTCGAAGCCATCCAAAACAATGATGAAAGCCGGAAAGAATGGTTATTACTGATCTTTAAATATGCCGCAAAAGGACATAAAAGAAATGAAAACTACCAGGTTTGGACACACGAAAACCACGCGGAAGAAATATTTTCGAATAGCTTTATAGAGCAAAAAATAGAATATATACATAATAACCCGGTGCGTGCCGGTTTAGTGGCTAAGCCTGAAGATTATCTTTACAGCAGTGCCAGAAATTATGCTGAGCTTGATTCAGTGATTGAAATAAACAAAGCCATGTTGCGATGGAAAACGGTAAAATAAATGTAGCTGTAAGCTACAATGATATTAGGTCGAAGGTGCAACCTTCGCCCAACGTTTACGCGTTAAATGCACACTACGGCGAACGAGGGTAGCCATACCATACAGTATAATGGATCTAATTTAACTTCGGGAATTTATGTTTGTGTGCTTCAAACAAAAAATAGTATAAAACAAACAAAGTTTCTGATAGCTAGGTGACCTTTATATCGTAATGAAATTGTTTATATTTGGTTAAATTAATTGTTAAATGAATACGAGGGTTGTTTTTTGTTTTGTTTTTTTAATAACTCTGAGCTTTGGAGTATTTACTCAATCTTGTACTAAATCGCAAGAACCTAGTTCGAGACCTTTGCATATTTTAGAGCCTATAGGAATGGCAATTGATAATTCAGGCACTATTTATTTCGCCAATTCTACTTCCAACATTATTAAATTAAAAGCTAATGGCAGCTATATTGCTGTTGTCGACACTAACAGTTATTTAGCTTGTGGAGGAGATGGCAAGCTGGCTATTTCCGAGTCAACTCAAAGTCCGTATGGAGTTTGTGTGGATCAAACCGGGAATGTCTATTTTAGTGATAATGCATGTAATAAAGTTCATAAAATTAATAGTAGTGGCTTTTTAGTTGCGGTTGCAGGCAATGGATCTATAGGATTTAGTGGCGATGGAGCGAATGCGACTAATGCTGCATTAAATGGCCCTTCTGGAATTGCTGTCGACAAAGCTGGAGATATTTATATTGCAGATAATTTAAACAACAGGATTCGTAAAGTGGATGGCTCAACAGGTGTGATAACTACTATAGCAGGGAATGGAACTCCTGGGAAATCAGGTGATGGTGGACCTGCGAGTTCGTGCGAATTATCGCCCACTAATTTGGCTATAGATGACTCTATGAATATATACATAGCAGATCATACTAACTATATAATACGAAAAATAAACGTTACAACCTGGATTATAAATACAATAGCAGGCAATGGACAGAGTTCATTTAATGGAGACAGTCTTCCAGCGCTTACTACTGCAATTTTCCCAGAATTTCTTGTGCTGGATTCTGCATATAATATTTATTTTACTGACGTGAATAATAGAGTGAGAAAAATGAACACTAAAACCGGAATTATAAATTCAATAGCGGGAAATGGAGTAATGGGATTTGCGGGAGATAATGGACCTGCTACTAAAGCTGAATTATATCTCCCAACCGGTATTGTTTTAGATAGGAACGGGAATATTTATATTGCAGATTGCGGCAATAACAGAATCAGAAAGATTGTACTTTCAACTGGAATAATAACATCAGTTGCACAGTAGCTTAATAATAAATTGGAATTCTTAGAAAAAGTTCTGACTAACAAAAAATGTTGGCAATGAAAAAATCATTACTCCCCCCGTTGGGCGAAGGCTGCGCCTTCGTCCACTTATTTTTTTAACTTATAGCTACCATGCAACAATCAATAATACCATACATTTGGTTCGTACTGTTTTAGTAACTCACCCCCCGTTGGGCGAAGGCTATGCCTTCGTCCACTTATTTTTTTTAGCTTATAGCTACCATGCAATTATTCAATAATATTATACATTTGGTTAATAGCGCTTCAGTAACTCATACTGAATTATCTTTAGAGCAGTGCCAGAAATTATGTTAAACGGGGAGTGAAGGATATAAAAAAAGCCCTCCCGAGTGCTCGGGAAGGCTTTTATATTTTATAAAATACTTAGCTTAAAAGTCCTTCTTCTTTCCAAATCCCTTCTTTCCAAAGCCTCCACCGCCGCTTCCGCTACGTTCTCTAAAACCGCCACCGCCGCTGCTTCTTTCGCCACCGCCGGTGCGTTCGCGTGAACCGCCTCCGCTACGTTCTTTACTAAAGCCTCCGCTTCTTTCGCGTGAGCCTCCGCCACTGCGTTCTCTAAAGCCGCCACCGCCACTGCTTCTTTCGCGAGAACCACCGCCGCTTCCGCCTCTGTAGCCTCCGCCTCCACTGCTGCTTCTGCCTTTATAGCCTCCGCCAGAACCGCCTCTGCGTTCTCCGCCGCCGCCCCATTCTCTGCGTCCGCCACGATCGCCTCCACGGCTCGATCCGCCTTCTCTGTCACCTCTGGCTTCAATACGTATTGGCCTGTTCCTGAATTCTTTACCTTTTATAGCATTTATAAGCGGTTCTGCTACTTCAGTTTTTACTTCAATAAACGAGAAACTATTCTTTACATCGGTCCAGGTAATAACACTTTCATCCATACCGGTCGACTCAGCCAGAAGTGTCTTCAGGGTATCTCTGTTAAGGCCATCCATTTGGCCAACGCTTACAAACAACCTAACCATACCTTCGCGGGTAGGGCGGTGTTCGCGGTCACCTCCACCTGCTGCATTCGCATTCAGGTCGGCTGCGTTCTTATAATAATCTAAAAAGCGGTTAAACTCAATAGATACTACACGTTTAATTATTTCTTCCTTGGTAAGATCGTTAAGTTGTTCGTATACACTTGGCAAATAGCTTTTTATGCTCTCTTCGTTTACCTGTGTATCGTGTACACGTTGCACTAACCAAAAAAGTTGCTTCTCACAAATCTCATAGCCCGAAGGAATGGTGCCTTGTGTGAAATGCTTTTTGGTAATACGTTCCAGTGTACGGATCTTATTCAAATCGCGGGTGTTAATAATTGCTATTGATATACCTTTCTTTCCTGCACGGGCAGTACGTCCGCTACGGTGGGTGTAATTTTCAATTTCGTCAGGTAACTGGTAATGTATTACGTGTGTAATATCGTTTACGTCAATACCACGTGCTGCCACGTCGGTAGCCACAAGCATTTGCAAGGTACGGCCACGGAAACGTTTCATAACATGGTCACGTTGTGCTTGCGAAAGGTCGCCATGCAAAGCATCGGCATTGTAACCATCCTTAATAAGCATATCGGCAACCTTTTGGGTTTCAATTTTGGTACGGCAAAATACCAAACCAAAAATATCGGGGTGAAAATCGGCTACGCGCTTTAATACAGCGTAGCGGTCCCTTTCGTGTGTTACGTAAAACACGTGTTCAATATTATCGTTACCCTGGTTTTTGTTACCAACGGTTACTTCAGCAGGTTCGTGCATGTACTTGCGTGATATGCGCAATACTTCATCGGGCATGGTTGCTGAAAACAACCAGGTGTTTTTTTCTTTAGGTGTGGTTGACAAAATAGCATCCAGATCTTCCTGGAAACCCATGTTCAACATTTCATCTGCTTCATCAAGTACTACGTACTTAATTCCGCTAAGGTCAACCTTGTTACGGTTAATAATATCAACCATTCGGCCTGGGGTAGCTACAACAATTTGTGCGCCTCTCTTCAGGTCATGTATCTGGTTCATAATACTGGCACCGCCATATACGGCAACTACGTTAGCACCATGACTGTGTTTAGAAAAATTCTTCAGGTCAGATGTAATTTGCATACACAATTCACGTGTAGGGGCAAGTATAAGGGCTTGTGTGTGTTTTGAAGTAAAATCGAGCAGCGAAACCAAAGGAAGGCCGAATCCGGCTGTTTTTCCTGTTCCGGTTTGTGCAAGGGCAACAACATCCGTATCGCCTGTGAGCAATATAGGAATAACCTTATCCTGAATTGGAGTAGGTGCTGTGAAGCCTAGTTCGGTAATAGCGGCAAGTACTGGCTTTGAAAGGCCAAGGGTCTCAAATGTATTCATTATATGTATTTATGATAGCTTATTGAGTTGTGTTTGAGCAATAAGCTACGACTGAAGAAACACGCGTCGATAAGGATATCTGATTATTAAAACGGCGCAAAGATACGATTAATATTGGAATTGACGATAATTAGCCTTAAATGCACCCCGTTTTGCTACCATTAGCTTATTAACTTTGAACAATATTTACTGATAACAAGCGATTGGAAAAATTCCCTTTACGTAAACAAATAGCCTACGGAACCGGTATGATGGGCTGGTCGGTAATGATAAACCTGATAGCGGTTATGCTGGTTTATTTTTACCTGCCACCCGATGGCAAGGGGTTGAATATGCTTATTTCGCAGGTAACTGTTTTCGGTATTTTTAACCTTATGGCCTTGGTTACCGCCAGTGGCAGGCTACTCGATGCTTTTTACGACCCCTTTATAGGAAGAAAGAGTGACACTACCCGGAGTAAGCATGGCAGGCGCATACCTTATATGTTATATAGCACCTTGCCATCGGTTATATTTTGCATACTTATATTTTATCCTCCGCAGCACACTGCAACCAGCTCAAATGCAATTTGGCTTACCGTAGTTTTGTCGCTGTTCTTTGTTGCTACTACTACCTATATCATCCCTTATAACGCTTTGTTACCCGAACTTGCGCATACCACACATGAAAAAATACGATTATCATCTTTTCAGCAAGCAGGCTTTGTATTAGGTATAGTAATATCCTCGTTCACCAATAACATTGCTGATATAATGCAAAGCTCTTTTCATACGGACAGTAGGGCAATGGCGGTGCAATATGCGGTTATTATACTGTGTGTTATAGGTGGTATATTAATGCTGGTGCCCGTATTTACAATTGACGAAAAGAGGTATTGTCATTCAACACCATCAACCATTCCACTAAAACAAGCGTTGAGAGAAAGCCTTAAGAACAGGAATTTTATTTTCTTTTTGGTGGCTTGCTTCTCGTATTTTATGTCGTTAAACCTAATTACCAACGGACTCTTATATGATGTAACCGTATTGGCAGGCCTCCCCGAATCATATGGATCTAAGTTTATGGGTTTTATGGTTTTACTGTCTTTATTGTTTTATCCTGTAGTTAATATTTTGGTGAGACGCACGGGCGAAAAGAAACTGATGATATTTTCATTCTTTCTGTTAGCAATAGCTTTTACCGGGATAACCTTATTAGGTAAACTACCGCTTGAACCACGTATACAATTGTTTGTGTTATTAGCTATGGCAGCATT
>JABDHI010000058.1 GCA_013285655.1 Bacteroidota bacterium | reverse complement strand
ATGCTATTGTAATGAATACCGATGACCTGCTTTGTGCCGGCGCGGTTGATAATATGCTACTTTCTTCTACCATTGGCAGAAACAAGAATCTTGTTAATGGCGATATAATTGCTGCCCTGATAAATGGCACTGAAGAGTTTATTAATATGCTTCGCAAGCATCATATTAGTGTTATCTCTACTGGTGGAGAGACTGCTGACGTGGGAGATTTAGTAAGGACATTAATAGTAGATTCAACTGTTGTGTGCCGCATGAGGCGCAGCCACGTAGTATCGGCTGATAAGATACGCGACGGCGATGTAATTGTTGGGCTAGCTTCTTTTGGCCAGGCTACCTACGAAGATGATTACAACAGCGGTATGGGCAGCAATGGCCTTACATCGGCCCGCCACGATACCTTAGATCATAGTTATGCTGCACAATACAAAGAGTCATATGATCCGGCTGTACCTGGTTATTTGGTTTACTGTGGCAAGAAAAAACTGACTGAAAAGATAACTGTTGAATGGCATAATAAGAAATACACTACCGATATTGGTAAATTGATCCTCTCACCTACCCGCACTTATTTTCCGGTAATGCAGGAGATTTACAGAAGTTACAGGCCGCATATACATGCAGCCATACACTGCTCAGGTGGCGGGCAAACCAAAATATTGCACTTTGCAAACGATTTGCATATTATAAAGGATAACCTTTTCGATACTCCGCCTATATTTACTGTCATTCAGGAAAATGCAGGTACCAAGTGGGATGAAATGTATAAGGTATTTAATATGGGCCATCGCCTTGAGCTTTACGTACCTGCTGAAGCTGCACAAAACATAATTGCCGTCGCTGCTAAGTATAACATTGATGCGCAAGTTATTGGCCGTGTAGAAAAGTACTCAGGCAAAAAGCTTACTATTTCTGGTAAGCACGGAGAGTTTGAGTATGTGTAAATTTTCTTTTTACACGGATACTTTCTCAAGCATTTAACGTATCCTTACGTAACAATAATTAAGTAACTTAGTAATTCATAACAACCCACTCTTATGAAAAAACAAGCTATAACTTTATTTGCTTCAGTAATACTTTGTGTTGTATCTGAAGCACAACAAAGCAGCCCCTTATCTATAAAGAGCAGTCTGTTTCGGCAAGATGTGTTTGTTGAAAATAACGGACAGTTTAATAATCCACAAACATCTGAAATCGCAACCCCAATTCTCTATTTTACAAAAAAAGGAAAAATAAAGCTATTCTTCTCAGCGAATACTATCACCTTTCAGCAGAATGATATAGTAAAGGATGAAGACGATGAAACGAATGACGCAGATGCTAAGCTTAAAACAGTTCCGCATTATATGTCGTTAACATGGGAAGGGGCCAACCGGAATGTAAAGGTGGAAGTGCAGCAACCGGTCAGCAATTACTTTACTTATTCTAATCCTAGCACAAAATCAGGAATGCCATCAATAGTGGCTCATGCATGGCAAAAACTGATTTATCATGACATATACAAAGGCATTGATCTTGTATTTTACTATCCTGAAAAAGGGGGAGTTGAATACGACGTGATTGTTCATCCGGGTGCCGATGTTTCAGCATTTAAAATGAAATACAATGGAGCACAAATAAGTATGGTTGACGGGAATGTAGTTATATCTTCGTCGGTAGGCACTTTTATAGACCATACCCCTACTGCAAAAGATGAGGATGGGAATAATATTACTTCTTTATTCGCAGTTCATGATAATATGGTTTCTTTTACCACTGGGTTTCGCAATAAAAACAAAACACTAATTATAGATCCTTGGATTAGCAACCCTAACTTTATTGGATCTAATAAAGCTTACGATTTACAATACGATGCACAAGGTAATGTTTATGTAATGGGGAGTGGTGATAACTCAGAATATGAGCTTCAGAAACATAATTCAACTGGTGCTATACAATGGACATTTAGTTTAAACTTTACATATAGTTTTAAAAGCGATTACTATTATGGGGCATTTACAACTGATAAGCGAAGTGGGACATCTTATGTAGCCGAAGGTCTTGATATTTCGGGAAGCGGATGTTTAGTAAAAAAAATAAATTCATCAGGCTCATTGGTTGCTTCCTTTTCCGGTAATAGTAATATAAATGAAATTTGGCGCATGGCATTCGACTACTGTAATAACAACGTTATTATTGGTGCGGGTGATGGAGGTTCGCCGGTTTACCAAGCAGCGATTCTAGATACAGCTTGTGTTAGTATGACTCCTGTAAATATACTTGGTGCAGGTGCCGGTGCTACACATCACGATATTTCTATGATGGCGCTCGACGGACATGGTAAATGTTATTTTGCTACGGCTGCATCGGCAAGTGCAAGTTATACGGGTTATAATAATATAGTACTACAGGTGCCTGTTGCTACATTGTCGCCCACAGCGTATCAGGTATTTGATAGGTCTGCTTTCACCGAACTAGCTTCTGTTTCCTATTACCCTGCATTATCGTCGGCTCCGTATTTATATAGTGGTAACGGGTATAATGGAATTGTTGCAGATGCACATCTGCTGGTTACTTACGACGGTAATAAAATACGTAGATGGAACCCGAGTACAGGTTCAATTATAGATAGCGTTACGGTAAACCCTAATCAGCAATTATCTGGCGGAATAGACTTAGATTGCAGTGAGAATATATACGTGGGTAGTAATGCTAGTGTAATAATATATGATTCATCTCTTACCCTTAAAAATACTTACCCTCTTACCGATACTGTATATGATATTAAAATAACCAATGCAGGTGTTTTGTATGCTTGTGGTAAAGGTTTTGTTTCTGCATCAGCTATCTCTACTAATGGTTGTTCCGATAGTGGTTGTGGTGCGTTAACAAGCATTAATGAAAACAGTGCAGTATCAGGCTCAATGATACTGTACCCTAACCCCAATAACGGGAAGTTCTCTATTCTGCTGAATAATGCTGAATTGACGCACAATAATGCCACTAAGCTCAGTATTTATAACGCTTTAGGAGAGGAGATCTATTCTCAGACTACTTTATTATATGGCCAACAATCTTTAGACTTAAGCGCCCAGCCCAATGGTATTTACTTTTACAGGCTAACCGAACAAATGGGGACCCTTATTTCTTCTGGGAAGCTAATTATTCAAAAGTAAAGAGGATGCAGCCTCAGGGTTTTAGGCTAAAAAGCGTATCTTTGCACGAATTTAGAACCAAGCACAATGCTCGAGAAGTTAGAAGATGTATTAAACAGATATGCTCAGATAGAACAACAACTATCTGACCCTCAAACCCTTTCGGATATTAAGTTTTTTGCCAAGCTTAATAAAGAATATAAGGACTTGGGAAAGATTTGCCCTACCATTAATGAGTATAAGAACATTATGGGCAATATTCAGTCGGCTAAGGATATGCTTTTTAAGGAAAAGGACCAGGAAATGCGTGAAATGGCCAAGGCTGAGTTAGATGAGCTTTTGATACAACAGGATAAGTTTGAAGAAGTATTAAAAGTAATGCTCATACCTAAAGACCCTGAAGATGCCAAAGATTGCGTAGTTGAAATACGCGCAGGTACAGGTGGCGACGAAGCATCGTTATTTGCTGGTGACCTTTTCCGTATGTATGTTAACTATTGCGAAGCCCGTAAGTGGAAAATTGAAATGGTTAGTACCGCTGAAGGTACTTCGGGTGGGTATAAGGAAGTAATATTTGAGGTACATGGTGACGGTGTTTATGGTGTATTAAAATATGAAGCAGGTGTACACCGAGTACAACGTGTACCCAACACCGAAACCCAGGGGCGCGTGCATACATCTGCCGCTACCGTTATTGTTATGCCGGAAGCAGAAGACGTGGACGTTGATGTAAAAGAATCAGACATACGTAAAGATACATTTTGTGCTGGAGGCCACGGCGGACAGTCAGTAAACACTACCTACTCTGCTGTCAGGCTTACGCACATACCAACCGGTATGGTTGTACAATGCCAGGATGAACGTTCGCAGATAAAGAACTACGATAAGGCGTTGAAGGTATTACGTTCTCGGTTATATGAAATAGAACTTGAAAAACGCAGGAGCTCAGATATTGCAAAGCGTAAGAGTCTTGTATCAAGTGGCGACCGTTCTGCCAAAATTCGTACCTATAATTTCCCACAAAGCCGTATTACCGACCACCGTATAGGCTACACAGCACATAATTTGCAAACATTCCTCAATGGCGATATTCAGGAAATATTGGATGCCCTGCAAGTGGCAGAAAATACTGAGCGCCTTAAAGAGGGCTATACAGCGACAGTTTAATGAGGAGACATTTATCTCGTACCCAACTTAGCACCCTTATACACCAGAAGAAAACATTTCTCTGTGTAGGGTTAGATACCGACATTAATAAACTTCCATCTACTTTTAGTAAAACACCAAAATCGGTAGTGGAGTTTAATGAAAGCATTATTGAAGAAACGCATGACCTGTGTGTTTCATATAAGCTTAACCTTGCTTTTTACGAGGCAATGGGCGAAGCAGGATGGGATGTGCTTAAGCGCACTATTGAATTATTACCGGAAAATAGTTTTGTAATTGCCGATGCTAAGCGCGGTGATATTGGGAATACAGCAGCCATGTACGCCGAGGCATTTTTTAATGACTTAGATGTAGATGCTATAACTCTTTCCCCTTACATGGGTAAAGATTCTATCTCGCCTTTCCTTGATTATAAAGGTAAATGGAGCATTCTATTGGGTTTAACATCTAACGAAGGCTCTAAAGACTTTCAGATGCAGAAATTGCAAGACGGAAGTTATTTATACGAACAAGTACTTAAAACATCGTGCCAATGGGGCACTGCCGATAATATGATGTATGTTGTGGGAGCCACCCAGGCATCATCGTTAAGCAGTATCCGCAAAATATTACCTGAACATTTCTTTTTAGTACCCGGTGTTGGTGCACAAGCTGGCGATATGGCTGAAGTTATAAAAAACGGAAGCACTAACGAAGGTGGCTTGTTGATCAATGCTTCGCGCAGTATACTTTATGCAAGCAATGGTAAAGACTTTGCGATTAAAGCCCGTGAAGAAGCTGTAAGGCTTAAAAAGCAAATGGAATCAGGATTCTAGTAAGCGTTAATGGCGAACCACCGGCATTTACATATTTCATCAAAAGAAAATAAAGACACAGGCTTTGGCACGAATGCCAGTAGCAATAGCGGCCGTTTTTTAAATAAGGATGGCACTATGAACCAACGCCGGGAAGGCATTAGCTTTTTCGATAAGTTTAGTGTTTTTCAAGCCATGCTTACTATTCCATTGTGGAAATTCGTAACCATTATACTGGCTTTTTATTTTGGGTTTAGTTTTTTATTTGCCGGCGTTTACTTTGCAATAGGAGTTGACGAATTGCAGGGCTTGACGGGTATTACCACCTGGCAAAAACTTAAAGATGTATTTTATTTCAGCACCCAAACATTTACCACAGTTGGTTATGGCAGGGTTAACCCCATTGGCGATGGGGCAAATGTTATTGCATCTATTGAAGCGCTTACAGGTTTTCTTTCATTCGCAATAGCAACCGGTCTTATTTATGGCCGTTTTGCAAGGCCCAAGCCCTACCTTATCTTCAGTGAACAGGCATTGGTAAGCCCTTTTCAAGATCATACAGGTTTAATGTTCAGAATAGTTTCTTATAAGGACAAGCATGTGCTTACCGATGTAGAGATAATTGTAAACCTTGGTATGCTGGTTACAGAAAATGGTAAATCATCATACAGGTTTTTCAGGCTCGATTTGGAACGCAGTAAAATTGAAAGCCTTATAGCTAACTGGACCATCGTACACCCTATTGATGAAAAAAGTCCTTTGTATGGTATGAATGCCGAAGACTATAAGAATGCAGACGTAGAATTGTATGTGCTTATACGTGGCTTTGATGAAGTATTTTCGAGTGTTGTACAAAAACGTACTTCCTACATTTTTTCAGAAATACAATTCCATAAAAAGTTTGTACCTATGGCCAGGGAAACAGAAAGTGGTAATGTATTAGAGTTGCATAAGCTGAATGACGTGATCGACGTAAAGCGTTAATCGACAAACTTCATCAGAATGAATATCCTATTTTAGCTCCAAATAAAAATTGTGGGAACGACTCATGTATCGTTTGTGGAACATAAGTAACACCATAATTTGTATTTGATTGTTCGTAATAATTTAAGGTTGCATTCCTGTATCCAAAACCAATGTATGTATCGTAAGTAAAGTCAGAATATCTCGACTCATACTGGTAGCCTATTTTAAACTGTGTATCAAAAAAGTTATATCCCGGAATAAGTGTACCATATTGGCCAATATTGGGTGAGCCAGGGAACGAATATGGCCTGTAACTTAATGATAAGCCTACATATGCACCTTCAAAGTTATCCAACTCTGTAAAGTAATAGCGTAACCCTCCTTCACCACATAAATGGATGGTAGGCGTCCCATCATTCGCCCAATAAGAATTTCCATTACCATCCATGCCTTTCATTACTTCAAAAATAAAATCTCTATATGCAAGGCCAAGGCCAATTTCTCCAGTCAAATTTCCTTTTATTAAAAACTCATAGTTCATCATAAAAACACCTCTGCCAAGTAAAAAATAATTCCATTTTATGCAGTTATGCTCTATCGAGGCAAGTGAGTCGGCCTTTGTTACATTTTCCGGTTTGCCGTTAGTGGGTTTAAACACGGTTATTTTAGTGCTTTGCCCGTTCTGAGCCACCAAAACGGTAGCAGTAAAAACAAAAATGCCTACGAGTAATTTTTTCATTAGGTTGTGGTATTTATTAAATTTTTTATCTTTGTGGTGATATTCATTTACCGCTCAAATATAAATATTTTACTACTAACACTACTTCACCATGAGAAAAACTATTGTTTTACTAGGCCTAATTGTATTGAGCTTTGGAGTATCTTTTGCTCAAAATGTAAATGTTTACTGGGGTAAATTCAATGCTGAGGACCGCTTTTCCTCAACTACACTAATTGGCAAAAGAGCTGGTTTTTTATTTGGTTTAAAACGCACCCTTAAAAACACTACCATTTTAAAATATGGATTGAACGATCTTCAAATAACTGCGGAATATCCTTTAATTGGCAAGGGGCCTAAAAACGCGCCAGGTAAGTCAATATCTAACGATTACCTTTTTAATGGTTTATTGCCGATGAAAAATAATTTTTACGTAACCGTTACCAAATATGATAGAAAAACCAAAACTAATGGCTTATATATACAGCAAATAGATAATGGCGGAAAGCTTACAGGTAGCTTGAAGACACTGGAAAGTATAGATGCTAAAAGCAAATTTAATCGTGGTGCCTTTGGTGTTATAATGTCAAATGATTCGACAAAGTTTTTACTTATGGACATACCGCCTTATGAAAAATATGCAGGCGAAAAATATACATTCAGTATATATGATGAAACATTGAATCAAATAAAGAAAATGCAGGTGGAATTGCCATTTAAGGATAAGTACTTCTCACTTGATGATATTACTTATTCTAACGATGGAAATATATACATGATGGCTAAAATTGTGCTAGAAAGAAAAGAAAAGACCAAAGGGGAAGCTGATTATTACTATGAGCTTATATCGGTATCTACTCAAGGCGATGGTGCAGTAACACAATACGATATAAAACTACCGGGTAAGTATATTGACGGTATTTCTTTTAGCCCTGATGATGATAAAGATGTTGTTTGTGCGGGTTTGTATGGCAATACCACAGGTACAGCCAAAGGTGATATTAGCGGTGTGTTTTTTATGAGGCTAAACAAAACTACTAAGCAAATTGATGCTACCGGCTTAAAAGACCTCGATAAGGATTTTATAGCTGACTTAACCTCGGAAAGAAAAGCCAATAAAGGCAAAGGAATTTCGAATGATTTTAAATTAAAAGACTTTATACGTAGAAATGATGGAGGCTCGGTATTACTGGCTGAATATAGTTATGACTACACGGTTAGTTATACTGATAAAAACGGGACACACACCGATTATCACTACGTGAGGAACAATATTATTGCCATAAACATTAACCCTGATGGTTCAATTAAGTGGACAGCCGACATTCCTAAATACCAGCATACAGTTAATGATGGCGGTATATACCTTTCTTATATGTTAGCTGCAAAGGATGATAAAATGTATATCGTTTATAATGAGAACCCTTCAAACATGGATCCGGCTAACATTCAGTCTGGAAAGAAACTTAAGGTTATGAGGAATCCTGGTAAATCTACTGCTGTATTGGTAACTCTTACTGAAGAAGGTCAATTTGATAAGAAAACCTTATTTAGTAACAAGGATAATAAGGTTGCACTTTTGCCTAAAAGCTATCTGAAAATTAGTGATAGTGAAGTAATTGTTCCGGCTTACCACGGTGGAGTCTATTGCTGCTTTATATCTTTCAGCGCTGCTAAGTCAAAGCTGGCGCGTTTCGACTTTAAGTAAAACAGATAATATACTATAGTACCTGGAAGAAATGCACTCAATGAATAAGCGAGTACATTTCTTCCCGGTATTTGTTTTTAAGCTTCCCTGCTTCCACTGTATTATGCTTATCTGCAAGTATAGCACTTAACCGTTTGCCGCCAGAATGGAACTTAGTAAATGGATAAAATCCGGAAACAACACTTGTTATATAATAATGCGTATAAATATTGTATCCCATAAAGGCAAGGAAGCCCCCATTTATAATAAAGGAAGTGATTCCTTTAAATGTATAACCTGCGTATATTTCGCCAAGGCCAGGTAATATGGCAGACATTCGCCTGCTTTTTTCA
This sequence comes from Bacteroidota bacterium, assembly GCA_013285655.1. Lineage (GTDB taxonomy): Bacteria > Bacteroidota > Bacteroidia > JABEUT01 > JABEUT01 > JABEUT01. The sequence goes on along the minus strand of JABDHI010000058.1, from coordinate 6,489 downwards.
GGATCTTTATATTTATAACTGATAGGTAAATGTGTTATTTCATTAGCTTTTACACTATCATTTCTATTACAAAGCCGCAGTAATTCACTTTTGCATCTGTCCCACTTCTCCATCTCAATCATTGAATATAGTTTCATTGTTAAATACTCATGATAATGATTTCCGACACCAAGACTATCCAATGTCATTTCACTCGAAAAACTGTACTGGCTGCTCAAAAAGTAATTCAGCATTTTTTGATAATTCAGTTCAGATAACTCGTTGTTAGTAGTTGCATATTTACTTGCCCTGTAAAGCTCATCCAGCGCCTTTTCGTAAGCTTCAGCAGTTTTATCAATGTTGGCTTTGTTCAGTAATGCATAAAAACGTACTGAATCATTTTGGGCCTGCCAAAATAAAACTTCATTATGTAATAGCTTAGCCGAAACTGAATCTGCCAGTTGGGCATCACTTTGCGCTATTACCAATGCAAGAATTATAGTAATTATATATTTCATAATCTACCTGCTTTAAATGATCGCGTTTTTGCTTTTTAGCCAATACTATACTGCCCCATATATTGCCTCCGTAAAACAAACCAAACAGTGTTGCTGAAAGAATAAAGCGAGCGCTGTTAGGTCCGGCTCTAAAATATGACTCAGCTGCCTGGGTGCCCAAGGCCGCGTTAGCAACAAACCCCGATAGTGCTTCCTGTCCATAGCCCAAATAAAGTTTACCCATGCCTGGTAATACTGCTGAGTAAAGCCCTGCCAAAAATGCCGAATGATGCGGAGGATGCTCATATTCGGTTTTTATATTCAGCATTTGTGGAGAAAGTTTATTGATATCAGTATCGTTTATAGTAGATTGGCGCATAAGCATTTTAACGGAAATCTTAGCTTCATAATAATTAGTGGGCAGATGCTCTGGCGTACTGGTGGCGATAAAACCATTAACCTTATCGTACTTATTGTTTAATATTAATAAAGAGAGAAATACACCCGAAGCGTGTACCGAGAAAACCGGAATGGGTGAAATTTTTGAGAGTGTCGCATTTACAGAATCAGTGTATCCGAGTCTGCAATAGGCTATTGAAATATTCAGGTACAAGCTATCTTTCTGTTGAGAGCTTACATAATTATCTTTCAGTAGCTGATTATTAAATGCAATTTGTTCCGGGTATAAATTCTCAGCTAAAAGGTGATTGTAAAAAGCAACAGTATCAAAACTGTTGTTTTGAGAATAAGCAATAGAGGAAAACAACAGGAATAGTATACTAATTCCTTGTTTTATACATAATCGGTTCATCTATTACCTTGCCGCTGTTATGATCTATTAAATAATATTTTGTTTCAGTTTGTGCATTACCATTACAACGGGTAAGCCTATCGGCAGTAAAAAACAAACCTTTTATAAAACCTAACTGAGAAATTGCCTGCAACCCAAAATTAGAGCATGAAGGCTCAAACTCGCAAACAGCCGATACTTGTTCAGAAATGAATTTCTGATATAAGTAAAGAGGTACGAACAATACAAGCTTTATAGGATTATAGGTCATGCGGAAATGTATTATGTGTCTGGTCGATTCTATTCGTGCCTCCTGTTCGTTCTGTATATGGGTGTCAATACTATTTTTGTCGCTTATGTACGTCTGGCCAATTGATGTTTGAGCAAAGCACAAACAAAAAAACAATGCTACAAAGGCCTTCATGAAAGTGGTTGTTTTAATTCCGGTAATCAGGGTACTAAGATATAGAAATGATTGGTAAATAAAGGTACTTATTGGCTAATAACCAGTTTGCCTGTAGCTACTTTTCTGTTAGTTGTGTAAATAGAATAAATGTAAATGCCTGACGAAAGATTAGATGTATTCATGTGTAAGATAGATTGACCGTGATAGCTATGCGGAAAAACTGTTTTAGGTAACACAACTTCACCTAATTCATTCACCATGTCCAGCCAATAATTTTCTTCGCCAACACCTTGTACAATAATATTGGTATATGATTTAGCCGGGTTGGGGAAAGCTTTTATACCTGGAGAATATGTTTGTTCGGTAGGAACCGATACAAAGAAAGGAACTGCTGCATAGCTTGTTACAACCTGGGCATAATTCTGAGCCATAGAGTCGTTCTTTAAGCGAATTACATACATATCGAACCCGCCCTGGCCATAACTGCTGGTAGAACCGGCGAACAATACGTTTCCGTTAGCGCCTATGGTTAAAGAGCTTCCAAATTGTGCATTGTTACCACCCATGGATGGGCCCGCTAAATAAAACCCGGTTGCGTTGTGGCGCATTATATGCACCGATGATGAACCATACCCTCCTCCATCGCTACTGCCAATGCTTAAATATGTGGTATCCGGAGCCTCAATTATATCTTGCCCTCTATCATTCCACTTGCCATTAGTAGCTTGTGTCATCCATTGGCAATTACCTGCACTGTCAGTCTTTAAGAGCAATTCTCCGGCAATGCCTTTATATATACTATCAATACTACCGGTAATCATATATCCACCATCATTTGTTGGTGTTATGGCCTTAGCAACACTTGTAAACTTACTACCATAGGTTTTTGACGATAGTAAAACCCCGTTACTATTTAATTCAATAAAATAGACATTGGTATCAGCATTGCCAAAGCTTGTAGTTGAGCCTACAATTAAGTAAAGTGAATCATTTCGTATCTCTATATCATTCCCGACATCACATCCCCAGCCACCAATCGCTTTTGTCCAGAGTGTATCACCGTTCTTATCAGTACGTATTACGTATACGTTGCCATTACCTGAACCATAACTATACGTTTGGCCGCACATAACAAAACCACTGTCGCTGGTTTGTTTAATTGAATAGGCGAAATCCCAATTTTTGCCACCATAGGTTTTATCCCATAATACAAAGCCATTAGAATCTGTCCTTACTAAATAGGCATCGTATCCATTAGTATAATTATCTGTGAACCCGGCAAAGGCATAGCCCTTATCAGAAGTTTGTGTAACACTGTACCCTACTTGTATTTGCCTTGTATCGAATACACGCGACCATTGTGGTTTGCATAACGAATCTATTTTTACCGCAAATATGTTATTCCCTCCAATCCCGTAACTTGCAGTAGATCCTACCAATATATATCCTTTATCTGTGGTGGGACGTATTTGAGCACACCCGTCATTTTGCACGCCGCCATAAGTGTACATAAAAGCGGTGTCCTTTTGGCTATGTGCACCAAGAGTTATTAAAAGAAAAAAAGAAACTATGTAAAGATGTTTCATTCATTATACCCTTATTACAAATATAATGAATTGAAAGCCTTATTTACATTCTCCGTCAGGTGTGCATACAGGACCACCTGTAGCTTCCAGTTCCATTATTGCATTAATCTTCTTCCAATCGGTAAAAGATGTTTCCAATGCTTGTGTAAACGATTGGGTTTCTTGCGCGCCTGAAATTGCGTACTTGCGGTTAAATACAAAGAAAGGTACTCCGTTAACACCCAGCTGGTTGGCTTCATCAATATCATTTCTTACTTCGTTCGCATACGTGTCGCCGGTAAGCGCAGCCTTTACTTCATTCGTATTTAAGCCTGCTTCGGTACCTATTTTAATAAGAATATCAATATCATCTACGTTCTTCCCTTCGGTAAAATAAGCAGCAAGTAGCTTTTCCTTAACCTCGCTCTGCTTACCATGCTCACCTGCAAGGTGTATTAATCGGTGGGCATTAAATGAATTTGCAACAACAGCCTTATCGAAATTATATACCAAACCGGTTTTTGCTGCCATATCGGTAACATAATCATTCATTCGCTTTGCTTCATCTATACTAACCCCTTTTCGTTCAGAAAGGTACTGGTGAATTGTTTTGCCAGGAGTTGTTTCCATATCGGGTGCCAGTTGATAGCTTTTCCAAACTACTTCAATATTGTCTTTATTAGAAAAGCCTTCAAGTGCCCTTTCGAATTTACGTTTACCTATATAGCAGAATGGGCACATAATATCACTCCATATTTCAACCTGCATCTTATTCTTATTGAGTTCCATAGTATGTTTATTTATACAAAGTTAGGCATATGGCGTGTAAATAACCCATTACTATACCTAAGTATATCTGGCTTTAAACCAAGGCTAAAGAACGGAGTCAAATATTGATAAATACAGCTTTTGTATATTTGATAAGAGAAATAACCCTAAAACACTCAATATGAGAACCATTACTAAACCCTTATTTATTTTCTTACTTAATCTACCCTTAGCACTATTCTCTCAAAATATTAATACAATTGCAGGAGACCATAGCCAAGGCTTCGCTGGCGATAACGGGCAGGCAACTGCTGCCGAGTTAAATAATCCCACTGAGGTGGCTGTAGATGCTACTGGGAACATTTACATTACCGATTTCGCAAATGACCGTATACGCAAGATAAATACCGGAGGCATTATTTTTACAGTTGCAGGCACAGGAAAATCGGGATATACCGGAGACAATGGACAGGCAACCAATGCTGAATTAAATAACCCGGCCGGTATTGCTGTTGATACCAAAGGCAACTTATACATAGCTGACGCAAGTAATAATGTAGTTCGTATGGTTAACCCGGCAGGAGTAATAAGCACTTTTGCAGGAACCGGAGCTGCAGGTTTCTCGGGCGACGGCACTGCGGCTACTTCTGCTAAACTAAGCAATCCTAATTCAGTAGCAGTTGATGGCTCGGGCAATGTATATATATCTGATGCAGGAAACGACCGTATACGTATGGTATCTTCAACCGGAAAGATAAATACAGTAGCCGGTAACGGAACCTTTGCCTATGGCGGCGATGGAGTTGCAGCTACAAGTACATCTATTAATTATCCTTATAGTGTTGCGGTAGATGCTAAGGGTAACTTTTATATTGCCGATTATGTAAACAACCGCGTTCGCATTGTATCATCCACAGGTATTATTAACACTATTGCAGGTAATGGATCACCGGGTTATACCGGTGATGACAGCGCTGCTACTTTAGCTGAAATTAACTACCCTATTGCGGTAAGTGTTGATCAGGATTCGGGCAAAGTTTACATTACCGATGGTGCTGATAATGTTATACGCTATATTGATATTAACGGTAAGATACATACCTGTGCAGGAAACAAGAATGCAGGTTATACAGGTAATGGCGGCCCTGCCACTTCTGCTGAAATGAATTACCCTTATGGTACCGCAGTAGATGTGTTTGGCAACCTGTATATAGCTGATGAAGATAATAATGTGGTACGGGAAGTGTTGTTGCCGGTTGGTATAAATGAACTTACTAATCCTAAAAGTATAGTGGTATATCCTATACCATGCAGTGGCGTCATTAATTTACAATCCACCTCAATTAAAGGTGCAGCCGCTATAAACGTTTATGATATGTTTGGAAAGGAAGTATACTCTTCTCCTATTCAGCATATATCAAATACTGCCCTGAATTTGAATCTTAGTAATGGCGTTTATTTAATGAAAATAACGACCACGAATGGGATTGTAAACAAACGAATTGAAGTGATCAAGTAGCCCGCTGAATGAAGAAAGACTATGGGTTCGTTCTTATAACGGGGCTTTTACTTATCTACGTCATTGTCCGCACATTTACTGTGGATATTACCCACGACGAAGCCTATTCGTTTAAAGTAATGAAACATTTTTGGCATGTAGAGGCGCTATGTACCGCCAATACCCATTGGTTAAATAGCCTGGCTATTAAGGTTGCCATATTATTGCATTTTGAAAGTAACTGGCAAATCAGGTGGTTAAGTACATTATCAGCAACTGTGTTTTTTGTGGTTGTGTTTCTATGGGTAAGGAAACTCGATAATCTGCCGCTAAAAACTTTTGCCTTTGCTCTTACCCTTTTAAACCCATTTGTGCTCGATTATTTTGGCTTGGCCCGAGGTTATGCCTCAGGCTTAATGTTAGAAGCGATGGCCCTACTCCTCTTTTTTGTTGGTGTAAATAAGCGAACCCACACCGTAGCCTTTATCGCCTTGCTTTGTGCAGCTTTAAGTGTTATTGCAAATTACAGTTTTGTTTATTTTTTTGCAGGTTTTATAGTAATACACTTTTACCATTATTACTTTAAGAACGGTTTTGTTTCACTAAAGCAAAAAGGGTTCTATATAGATGTGTTGGTATGTGTTGCAGTATTACTATTCACTATACGGGCCTGGTTCTTTATTATAAAATGTTCAAATGATATTGGGGCGGGTACAACAAGCATAACTGAAGGGTGTATGTCGTTTATTGAGGGGCTACTTTATAGTAAGCTTTCGTTCAGTACCCTAATAGCTAAAGTTATATCATGCCTGATGATTCTTTTTGTAATCATTATTTGTATTTATGGTATCATTCGTCAGCATCAAAGCCAGGTTTACTTCTATTCAAGCGTTGTTTTATCTGTTGCATTGGTTGGCATTATAATAAATTATTTCTGTTTTAAAACCTTAATACCTTATGCACGCAGCGCTTTGTTTCTGTTCCCG
>JABDHI010000057.1 GCA_013285655.1 Bacteroidota bacterium | reverse complement strand
ATAGCTTGAGAACATTCTCTTCCAGAAAATGTCTTCATACGTTCTGCGTTCTGCATCGTTCTTATCATTAAACACTTCTGCATTAGATAATACAGGCCTCATTTGAGGGAAGTATATCCAGAACATTAGTGTAGAACTACCCGGAATTTCGTTACCATTTTGGTCGAATGCCTTTTTAAAAGGGCACATACCCAATACACGAACATCCATTACAGATCTTTGTTTATCGAAGAACCAATCTTCTTTAAGCATATACTGGGTGATATCCGGAGATTCTAACGGCTGGCCGCTATTGCTGGTATTACCATTCGAGTCAGTTACAGCAACGATCTTCAGCAATGCACTATCTCCCTGTGTTTTGGTCATAGGCATAGTAAAAGACTTATCGTAGTCGAACGGAGAAACGCTGTATAAGGTAAGGTTGTTCTCCTTATTCTTTACGGAACCTACAATAAGATCCCACAAACTCTTACGATTAGCATTTGGTGTAACAGGATAGTATAGGTTTAAGTTCATCTTTTCACTAAGAACTACCATCCTCCATATCCTCTTTGACCAGATAACATCCGCCTCGCGTAAATATGCGTAAGGAATCACCCTACGGTTAGGAGCGTTTTCCTTAAGGTACAACTGGTCTTGCATCTGACCAGGACTTAGTACACCGCCACCTTGCGCAAACAAATCTCCGCCAAGGAACAGCAGGCCTATTACCGCCGCTACTTTCAACATATTTTTCATGGTCTTCATTTTTATTCTTTTATACGCTTAGTTTAACCTGATAGCCATACCTTGAATGGTACGTCCTCTTCCATCAGGGCCTTTTACCTGAACGTTTTTCACAATAATATAACCACCCTTAGGAGCTTGGTTAATAAGGCTCAATACATCAGGAGTAATACGGTTACCATTGATAGTTTTATCAACGAACACCCCATTTACACCAATTGACATAGTGAACGAAATAACATTAAACTGTACTCCCTGGAAGTTAAAGTCAGCAGGCATCTTCGCTTCTACTTTTGGCACAGCTTGTATTTGCAACTTACTCATAGATACGTCGCCAGATTTACCACCTGCAAAACAGGTAGGATCAGGAATTCTCTTAACGTGGAACTTTTGAGCAGGAAGTGATTTATGAGACCCGTCAGGCATAGTAGCCGATACTATAATAGATGCATCTTTTCCTATGGCATCTGCACTGCAGTTCACATTAAAGTGTCCTTTAGGGCCAGATGGAGAAATAGATCCTCCGCTCATAGAAGGGTGCAATTGATCGTTAGAGAAACCTGCTGCAGAAATATCTACAGGGTTAGGAATACCTGCATAGAACACATTCATTTCAGTAGGTGAAACTGTTACTGCCGGTTTAGCTACAATATAATTTGTAGAGAAAGGATATGCAACTGGTGCACCAGTTACAGGATCAGGAATACGGATCAAACCATATATCCTACCCGGACCTTCATGATCAGTTTTAAATGAATAGTGGCCAATACCGTCAGGGCCAATCGCCACTTGTGTGCCTTGTTTAGGATCGTCAGCTTTATTAGAATCGCCAATTTCAATTCTAGGAGGTAATGTTTTCATAATAGCAGTAGGGAATATATCTGCCCTAAAGCTATCACCCACTAACACATAGGTAGAAGCAGGAAGAATTTTACCAATAAATGAACTTACCTTAACATCCGAAGCACCAATTTCCGAATAGAAATAGTTCAACATTGCGGCTTGTGCATTACGTACGTCAGCTTGCAGTTCAGTAAATGTTACAATATCCGATACAAGAGGAGCTTCACCAAAATAATAGTATTCCCAGGTTTGTTTGCCTTCACCGGGTACTACAATACTTGGAGTTAATAATCCTAATTTAACCTTAAGCGTATCAGAATAACCACCAGGACAAATAGATTTATTACTAAAAAGTGTAACTAAACTTTTCCTGTATTCCGCTAGCTTTAATTTTAATTCATGTGCCTTACCCTTACTAACATCATCACCCTCTCCAAGCAAAATACCTGTAGGTGTAGTAAAATCCTCTTTTGCATCAATATACTCCACCATTGTATCTGCCTTATCCAGCTTCCACTTTGGCTTGTCAACAGCTGCAACTAAATCAGACTTCATATTCTGAATATAGTTAACCATTTCATCAGCCTTTTTTGTTACTAATTGCGCTGCATCTCTGTAGGGCGCAGTTGCTTTTGCGTCCTTCTTCCATGCCTCGTCAAACTTAGTAAGTATGGCGTTGTTTTGGGTCGAAGTGTTTTCGTTTGTTTTTTGTAAACCTGTGTTTACAACCACAAACGCGTGCACAATTTGCTTTGATACGTTAAGAGCCAAAAGAGCCGTAAGTACCAGGTACATAATGTTGATCATCTTCTGCCTGGGTTCCTTGGGTAGCGACATAACTATTTCTTATTATGGAAAGTTAACAATCTAATTTTTTATTTACTCAAAACCTTTTATCTTTTACTTCCTGTGCATAGCAGTTAACATACCGCCATATACGCTATTCAAAGATTCAAGGTGTTGAACTAACTGGCTCATTTCAGTCTTGTAACGGCGTGTATCTTCAACAGATTCACTAACGTTTTCAACAAGCTTAGAAATACTATTGTATAAATCACCAGAAGCCTTAACCTGATCGTTGGATGATTTCAATTGTATTTCGTAAACTGTGTTTAACGCAGCTACGTTATCAGCCATTTTTTCCATATGTTGTACATAAGCAGCAGGATTACCTACGCTTAAACCTTTAAGGGTTTCAGCAGCTCTGCTAGAAGATGTATTCAGGTCACTCATGCTATCGGTAACAGCTTGTACCTTTTCTACATATTCTTTTGTTGTGCTAGAAAAATCGCCACCTGCAATGGTACTCAATGATTCAGAAGCTTTAGAAGAACTGTTCGAAAGATCGTTCATGTTCTTAGAAGCATTCTTTACATTAGTAGCGTAATCGCTGGTTGCAACACTTGCATCAGCAATATTGCTCATCTTAGCAGTGTTTTCACTAAGGCTCTTTAAACCAGAACCAAGGCTTTCGATCAATTCAGGACCGATTTTAGCTTCTTCTAATAAATCGTCTAATTGTTCAGTGATACTTCCTTTCTTTTCTTCTTTTTCATCATGTCCACCTTCTTCACCGTGCATACCAGCTAATTCAGGGTACACCAAGCTCCAATCTACTTCTTCGTGTTCAGGCAAGATACCGTAAAATATAAAGATCAAAGCTTCAGTAGACAGACCAATAATAAGCATGACAGAAGCGCCAGGATAGTGTTGGATCTTAAAAAGCGCACCTGTAATAACGATAGACGCTCCCCAACATACTATCTTATTCATAGTACTCTTACCGGTTTTAGTTTCGCTTAGCCACTGAACGATTCCCATAATTGTTGAATTTAATTGTTAATTATTACGTTTCTTTATTTTGACTATTAATTATGTGCAGATGATACGTTATCAATGTTATCGCCCTTAGCACGGCCAAGGTAGGTTTCAACACAACGGAAACCTACGTAACACTTTGCAGTGTCCTGATATTCGTAGGTCCTTGAACTGGTTTGGCAATAGTAGCCAACATCCTTCCATGAACCACCACGTATAACTTTTCTCTTAAGTACGTTCGCTTCTTTATCATCAGCGTCGTACACATAGTTAGGGTTCAAGTCATGTGAAAAATCTTCAGCAGATTCATCATACGCATTGCTGGTCCACTCAGAAGCGTTACCTGCCATGCAATACAGACCGTAGTCGTTAGGATTATATGAATAGATACCTACTGTGTGGAAACCGCCATCATCCATATAGCTACCACGCATAGGTTTAAAGTTACATAAGAAACAACCTCTCGAGTTCCTGATATAAGGACCACCCCAAGGGTATGGACTTAATGACAGGCCGCCACGTGCAGCATACTCCCATTCTGCCTCGGTAGGAAGACGGAAATCGTTCACGATAGATTGACCGGTACCAATTAAATAGCTGTCCATTAACTGTGTGCGCCATACGCAGAAAGCAGTTGCCTGTTTCCAAGATACGCCTACCACAGGGTAGTTATCATAAGCCGGATGCCAGAAATACATATTGGTCATTGGCTCGTTGAATGAGTAAGTAAAGTCATGTACCCAAGCTAATGTATCAGGATAAACATTGATAACATGCTTATCTATAAACACGCTACGGTCAACTTTAGTCCTTGACCTTGATTTGTAACCAAGGTTCGGATCGTAAGTTTCGTCAACAACATCATAATGGCCTTTACCATTTATGTATTGTTGGCCTTTTTTGTCAGCCGGATCTTTGTCTGGTATAAAACGGTTGCCTTGTTCGCCACTCTTAACAGCAGCTAAACGTACGTTTAAGGTGTAGAATAAGAAATTTAACCTACGGGTATCAATTTCTACTCTTGAGTAAAATCTTTCAGCTGCCGGTAAATATAAACCCGCATCAGTTAAAGCCTCCATAGTAGCATGGTCGTCTAACCTGATCTTAGCTCTCCAGTTAATTTGCGGAGGGTCAATATCATTACCGTCCTTATCCTGGGTAATTGTTTGTGTAGGATCATTTTCAGCCAACATTAAGTGCATCAATGAATCTCTTACCCAAAATACGAATTGCCTGTATTCGTTATTCGAAATTTCTGAGTCATCCATGTAGAATGCCTGAACAGAAACCATTTTCGATTTGGTTGTATAGGCATAAGGTACTTCCTGGTCATCTGGACCCATCATGTAACTTCCCATAGGAATATATACCATTCCGTATGGATCTGCCTGATACCAGGACGGCCTGTCCTGAACACCTATCAACTGGCCGTCATACTTATTGCACCCGGCAATAAGGGCTACAAAGCACGCGAGCAACAAAATTCTTCTCATATTGACCTCCTGGATTTTAAATTAAACATATTCAGTGCAACGTTAGTGAACAGCATGAAAATCGTTTTACGCTAATACAATTAAATAGTTACAAATAACTTTCATATATCTATTAAAGGAACCTTGGATTTTGGTGATATTCGATCTTAGAAGGTGGTTTTGGAGTAAAGCAATATTGCAGTGCTAACTCGTGTGAACCTGTACTGTATTCATGAAGATCTGAGGTTGTAAAGTCGAAAGAATAGCCGATTTTTAAGCCACCGCCATTCTTCATGGTCATTTGGTAGCCTACTAATGCTACAAATGCATCATTCATACGATAGCCGGCACCAAACCAAATTGTTTTGTTCCATTCAGCCCTTAAGTTCAATTGTAACTGGGTTGATGAAGCATCTGATTCAACATATAAATCAGGAATAAGATCCCATGTAGCGCTTGCGTTATAAGTATAACCAGCCATTACAAAGTAGTGACGAGCTATATCATACTGAAATTGCTTGTAAGAACCACTGATGGTTTGTTGTGGTAAGTGAGATGTAGATATACCAACATATAAACCTTGTGGGGTAGCATAATATAAACCAAGTCCGATATCATAAGTTGTAACTGAGTTACCACCTACAGGAACTAATGGATCAGTAACAGCATTTCCTGTTTTACCATCCGGGGTCATCCAGTTACCGTTAAGAGCAACTTGATAAAAACCTATTGAAGGACCGATGCCTAGTATACCAGGGCCAAGGACAAGGTGAAATGAATATGCTAACTTAACTGTTAAGTTACTTTCAAAACCAAGCTTATCATCATACACAGTAAGGCCTGCACCACCGCCAATCATAGGAAGGTATGCATCGCCATTAAAGGCAAGGGTTGTAGGGTTGCCAGGTAGATTCAACCACTGGTCGCGATATATTAAACTGCCGCAATATGCTTGGCTAACACCAGCATAACCCGGGTTAGTATTTAGCTTGGTAAAAAAGTTTTGGCTGAATTGCGCGTCTTGCTGGGCGTAAGCTACAAGGCCCATTGCCACTAGCGCTACAGATGTAATTATCTTTTTCATTCTTCGTGTATTTAGTTAAAAAAACAACCCCCTTTCATACCGAAAGAGAATGCTAAACTAATGATTTTTTGAATAGCAACCAAATGTTTTGGGGGAAATCAGCATATATATACTGATTATCAGATATTTTACTGGCTAGCTGAGCTTTTGGTAGGCTTGCCACCACCTATCTGGCATTTCTTCGGTACAGGCCAGTTGGTAATCTTCATAAGAGCATGGAACCATATGATGGCGTTCATATTTCGATTTTGCACCAATGCGATAAGGTACCTCCATCCACCAACGATCTGTTTTTATGCTTTTGTAAAAAACAATTTCATGGTCGGCCGATTTCATGGTAACCCGGTATTTCAAATAATCTTTTTCTAAACTGCTTGGGAAATCATTTTTACGATTGGAAAAACCTTCCATGAAATACCAAATCATTTGCGCAGCTAATCCTGTTGTTTGTTCACGATCATCAAACAACGTATTTAATTCGTAAATACCAATTGACGAAAGCTTATCACTCATGCCAGCATATTTAAAAATCTGGCAAGCCTCTTCGCCATAAAGCCCGTTAGGGGTCGAGTGCAATGTACCCGGAGCATCGGACCTGCGGATAGCCGAAATATCGAAACTTAAAATATCGGCATTACGCACAATCGGTTCAGCTTCTTCCATATTCGTTTGTATCTGCCCCAGGCGATACAAGTCGAAATACATTTTCTTTATCGTTTCAACTTCTTCGCTATTTACAAAATGAGTCTGGTAACCCATTACGCTATAGTTGAATAGCAAGCTTGGTTGAAATTGTAAAATTTTACTCAGGTATGTACCCGCATTTATTTCACTGTCAATTTCTCCCAGATCAATTTTACGATCGACCGCAACAATGTTTACTGTTTGTTGCAAGCGTTGGTAAGCTGTATAGTTCGCAAATGTCAGATCCTGGCTACCACCAATAATTACAGGGATGATCTTTCGTTCCAATAATTCAGAGCAAACAAATTCGAGTGCGCTGTAGGTATCGTTTACGCTGTTGCCTGGTTTTATATTTCCAATATCAGCAACCGCCAGTCCGCTGATGTAAGAAAGCTCGTAAAAATTCTCGCGTACCTTATCAGGTGCAGCAGCACAACCATCATTGCCACATGAATTGCGGGCCTCGCCCACTCCCACAATTGCAATTTTTACGTTGTCAATATCCGGAAATCCCGAAGAAGAATTTTTCCGGATATTACTGCCCCACATGAACGGAGCATATTCTTTAGCACTAATTGATGATGGCGTTAAATATTGCTCAATTTCCATGCAGCGGGATTATTTAGGCTAGGCTTTTTTCTTAGGGAAAAACTTTCTTTTCTTTTTACCGGAAGCTTTATCAGCTGCTATAATAGCAACGCATTCTTCCAGTGTAAGTTCTTTAGGTTCCTTACCCTTTGGTATTTTATAAATTTCTTTATCGCTGGTAATATACGGGCCATACCTGCCATTCAGCACTTGTATCTCAGGCTCAGGATCGCGCTTAATTATTTGTATAACCTTTTCACGTTCTTTCTTTCGCTTGTCTTCAATAATTTCAATTGAACGGGCTTCGTTCACTGTATAAGGGTCATCTTCTTTAGGCAATGAATAGAATTTACCGTCGTGCCTGATGTATGGGCCGAACCTACCTATCGAAACATCCATGTCCTTATCTTCATACAAACCTGCCTTACGCGGTAACCTGAACAGGTCCATCGCTTCCTCAAGTGTAATAGTATCTAAACGTTGCTCAGCACGTAATTTTGCAAAGCGAGGTTTTGCTGTTTCATCTGCGGTATCGCCAATTTGTACCATTGGTCCGTAACGGCCAATACGCACCATAATGGTTTTCCCCGCAGCATCCTTACCTAATATTCTTTCGCCCGATGCGCGTTCTTTAGCAGCCGATGTTTTTTCAACTGTTGCATGGAAAGGCTTGTAGAACTGTTTCAACATTTTTTGCCAGGTAAGTTTACCGTCAGCAACAATATCAAACTCTTCTTCAACGTGGGCAGTAAAATTGTAATCTAATATCTCAGCAAAGTTGGCAAGCAGAAAATCGTTTACCACCATACCAATATCGGTAGGGAATAGTTTCGATTTTTCTGCACCTGTAATTTCGGTTTTGGTAACTGAGGTAATTGCGTCATCTTTTAAAGTGAGCACCGCATATTTCCGTTCATTACCCTCACGGCCTTCTTTCACAACATACCCTCTTTTTTGAACAGTAGATATAGTTGGCGCGTATGTTGACGGCCTGCCAATACCAAGTCCTTCAAGTTTTTTAACCAAGCTTGCCTCAGTGTAACGTGATGGTGGTTGGGTATAGCGTTGTACCGCATCAATATGCGACATATTTACTTTGTCGTCAGTCTTCAATGCCGGTAATAATCCTTCCTTTTCTTCTTCTTCGCCTTCGTCTTCCGATTCAATATATACTTTCAAAAATCCGTCGAACTTTATCACTTCACCGGTTGCAACAAAATTGTTGTCGGCTTTATTATTCTTTATGGTAATAACAGTCTTTTCAATTTCTGCATCCGCCATTTGCGATGCAACGGTACGTTTCCATATTAATTCATACAAACGCTTTTCATTATAATCGTCGCTTGTAGTTTCGCGTGCTGAAAAGTTAGTCGGTCTAATTGCTTCGTGGGCCTCTTGTGCCGAAGATGATTTTGTTTTGTACTGACGTGTCTGTGCATATTTATCACCATACAACTTTATTACTTCATCTTTTGCAGAATCGATAGCAAGTTGCGATAAGTTAACTGAGTCAGTACGCATGTAGGTTATATCTCCACGTTCGTACAAGGTTTGTGCAACACGCATCGTTTGCAATACCGAGAAGCTAAGCTTGCGGCTGGCTTCCTGTTGCAGAGTTGATGTGGTGAACGGTGCAGATGGTGTACGTTTCGATGGTTTCTTTTCAAGGCTCTTTACTGAAAAATCTGCACCTTTTAGCTTTGCCAAGAAAGCACTTGCTTCTTTTTCGGTATCGAACTTCTTATCAAGATCTGCTTTGAAACTTATATTGCCCGCTGCAAAATAACCTACTACTTTAAAGAATGAGGTTACGCCAAAAGAAGTGATCTCTCTTTCGCGCTCTACAATTAAACGAACCGCTACAGACTGAACTCTGCCTGCCGAAAGTGATGGCTTGATCTTCCTCCATAAAATAGGTGAAAGTTCGTAACCTACCAACCTGTCTAATATACGTCGTGCTTGTTGCGCATCAACTAAGTCTTTATTAATATCCCTCGGGTTCTTAATAGCAGCTTCAATAGCCGACTTGGTAATTTCGTGATACACTACGCGCTTGGTCTTCTTTTCAGTAAGGCCAAGTTCATTGAACAAATGCCATGCAATTGCTTCTCCTTCCCGGTCCTCATCAGTTGCCAGCCAAACCATTTCAGCGGCTTTGGCAAGTTTTTTAAGTTCAGCAACTACTTTCTTTTTATCGGTGGAAACCTGGTAATCGGGTTTAAAGTCATTCTTTATGTCTACTCCTAATCCTTTTTCAGGCAGGTCGACAATATGTCCGATGCTTGATTTAACAATGAAATCTTTACCTAAATACTTCTCTATTGTTTTAGCCTTTGCGGGCGACTCTACTATGAGTAAATTTTTTGCCATGCTTTAATTTAAGAGGACATTTTTTTTCTGAAGGCGGCGGCAAAATTCTAAATCTATTTGCTAAAAAACAAACTTTATTAAATTTCGCCTTCTTTAAATACCCCTGGAAGCCTTGCCAAATACGCCAAGCGGAAGTTTATAACCCGAGGTTGCCTGCAGGTATAATTCTCCGTATTTCAGTTCTTTCTTCCTTTTCGCCATTAAATTTTCAATAATGAGCGATGAAAAACCGAGTGAATAAGTATTTAAAATCAATATGTGTTTCTGGTCATCGAGCATATCTAATACGCCGTGCACCATTTCGTTAATATTCTCTTCTAGTTTCCATTGTTCTTTATTCGGGCCATGTCCGTATGCAGGTGGGTCTAAAATAATTCCGTTGTATTTGGTTCCACGTTTTAATTCGCGCCTGACAAATTTCATGGCATCTTCCACCATCCAGCGTATATCACTCAAGCCAGATAGCTCCATATTATGCCTGGCCCAGCTCACTACTTGCCTTATTGCATCTAAGTGCACTACATCGGCTCCGGCTGCCTTAGCAGCCAATGAGGCACCGCCGGTATAAGCAAACAGGTTTAAGAACTTTGGCTTATCCAATTTAAAGCCACTTACCTTTTCATATATATAATCCCAGTGGGCAGCCTGTTCAGGAAAAACACCTACGTGTTTAAATGAAGTAAGCGATAACTGAAATCTAATTTTAGGGCCATTGGGCAACGCATAAGCTATTTCCCATTTATCGGGCATTGGTTTTAGCTTTTGCCAGTTACCTGCGTAGCTTGTACTGGGTGCAAAACGAACATGCGCGCGTGTTTCCCATTCTTTGGTGGTCATTGCCTTATCCCATACAGCCTGTGGTTCAGGACGGATGGTAATATACTCACCAAAGCGCTCCAGCTTTTCAAAATCGCCGCAGTCTATAAGTTCGTAATCTGTAAAATTTTTAGGATGGAGAAGCTCCATTGCATTATCTGACATCACTTTATCTTGTACTACTCGTTACCTACTTCGTTTCTTTCTACGTATTCTATAATTTTTCCGGCAATATCAACACCGGTTGCTTTTTCAATTCCCTCGAGACCCGGAGAAGAATTCACTTCATTCACAACAAGTCCTTTGTTGGTAGGAAGCATATCAACACCCGCTACACCAAGGCCCAGTAATTTTGCAGCGCGAATGGCCATTTTCTTTTCAGCCGGGGTTAATTTAACAATTTCGGCGGTTCCACCTCTGTGTAAGTTCGACCTGAAGTCGCCTTTTGCACCGGTACGTTTCATAGCACCTACCACCTGCCCATCTACTACAAAAGCGCGAACATCCTGTCCTCCGGCTTCTTTAATAAATTCCTGAACCATTATATCTACCTCTACATCTAAAAACGCTTCAACAACCGATTTGGCTGAGTTTTTGGTTTCAGCTAAAATAACGCCTATACCTTGTGTACCTTCTAATAGCTTAATAACCACAGGTGCACCACCTACCAGATCAATAACGTGTTCAACATGCTTTGGCGTAGAAACGAATGCAGATTTTGGAATACCAATACCCGATTTTGCAAGCAATTGCAGGCAACGCAGCTTATCGCGAGAGCGAACAAGTGCCTGCGATTCAACGGCAGTAAATATCTTCATCATTTCGAACTGGCGAACAACAGCAGCACCATAGAAGGTAACTGAGGCACCAATACGAGGAATAACGGCATCTACATCCTTTACTTCTTCGTCTTTATAATATATATGGGGGCGTCCTTGTTCAATTACAAGTACACACTTTAAATGATCTATTACTAGTATTTCGTGACCACGGAGCTTTCCTGCTTCTACCAATCGCTTGGTAGAATAGGCCTCGGGGCTTCTTGACAATATCGCTATTTTCATGGGTTTTTACAGGCTATCTTATACAAATGTAACAAAAGAACTATACCTGCATATTAAGTGAAAAGTGAATAGCTAAAAGCGAAGAATTAAGATTACTGTTTAATCTCAGGTGTTCTTTCGAGAAACACAAAGCCATTTTTGCGGTATAATTCTTTTAGTTGAGGGTAATCCTTTTCTACCTCAACTGCCTTATTTATTTTGCAGGAAAAGTAGACCGGTTTATCTATGTTACCATTTAGTAACCACTCATTTTCAGTACAACGTGAATCTTTCCAGGGCTGTTCATCCGAATAAAAGTATTGGGCATAGCTTTTATAGTCAAGCGTAGTTACATATGCATCTTTACCCCTTAAGCTTTGGAAAAATTCAATAGCCGCATCCTGACTGATCAGTTCAATTTTTGGTGCGATGATGAACAAAGCCAAATTGGTGGTGATTAATGTGCCTACAAAAAACGATACTGCGCCCGCACTTTTTTTGCCGCGTTTAATAAATATAAAGCCGCTTATTAAGCCAACCGATAATACAAAACCAACAATGCTATCGGCGTAACTCCAGTTTACCACTGCATCTAAATTCGCGACTGCAAAAGGGTCTTTAATAAAGGGTATTATAACCTGTTTGTTCATGCCCACAACAGGTGCCAACGTTAGCGCAATTACTAATATTCCACCTAGTATAGCTATCATCCACCCCATCCATTTTCTCCAGCTTAATGGGTTTTCAAACAACTCATACACTGCATAAGCGGCAAAGAATGTAAGCGGGTAATAACAGAGAGATGAATAGTGCAGAATTTTTGTTTTAACCACGGAAAATAAAATAAGCACCACCCAGAACATAATACTCATCCAGCGTTTTGTTTCACGCATTTTTTCATCTTGCGGTTTTAACATCATACCCTTTATAGCAAATATGGATGCAGGGAAACAGCCAATAAGCAACACTACAAAATGATAATAAAATGGCCCACCGTGGCCAGAATCTTGCGTATTGAAAAGGCGAATTTGGTACTGAATAAATTGCGCAATAATATCGCTATGGCCGGTAATGGCTTCTAAAGCAAACCATACACCACCAGCCGCAAGTACTACTACCAAATAAATAATTGCCTGAGGAAAATTGATCAGGTTCCATCTGCGTTCTTGCCACCAATATATAACCGTTGTAATTGAAAACACCAGGAAAGCCACGGGGCCTTTGGTAAGCATTGCCAAACCAATACAAAATGCAGAGAGCACCATGTGCCAATTACTGCCTTGCATGGTACCTTTTTTATGCATTTGAAAACGCATAAAGAAATATACACCCGAGAAAATAAAGAAGTTAAACCATGGGTCGATTATACCTGATTTGAAATAAAAATGCGGCAAGAGAGAGCCAATATAGACAAGTACCCACAACATACCGAAACGCTTATCTTTAATGAGTTTGCCAACATGATACAACATTAACATTGTTGCAATACCACATATAGCGTTAGGGAAACGCGCTGCATAGTCGCTAACTCCGAATAGGTGCATACTGATTGCCTGCATCCAAATAAAGAGTGGTGGTTTTTCCCAAAAAGGCAAGTAGTTTATGGTGACCAAAAAATATTGTTTAGCAGCCACCATCTCGCGGGCGCATTCAGCAAAGTTTATTTCATCCCAATCGAACAGATGTACTCTGCCCAAAAATGGGAAGAATAAAACCGCACCCAACAATACAATAGTTATGGGCGCAAGTAAACTTCTATTTGAATTCGTTGCCATTAAATTTTAGTCTACATGTGTTACACCACCCGACACCACAAACTTCATTGCCTCAGCTGCTGTAGCATCCAGCGGCTCCACGTTCTCTTTAGGCACAATAATTAATTTACCCGAGAACCCATAGGAGAATGGCATATACACGGCGGTATATGCATCACTTATCGACATACTTTTTAAATCAGATTGTGTAACAAAACCAATTTGCTTTATACCATTTGCCTTATCCATTGTAACCAATACCGGCTTATTGAATTTGCGTTTACTGCCTACAAATGCCGAAGCAATATCTTTTACCGAAGAATATACCAAACGGATTAGCGGTATTTTTTCAATATCGCGCTCCATACGGTTGTAAACAGGGTTAAACAAGAACGACGATGACAACCTGCCAACCAGATAAACGATAACAATTATTGCACCCAGAATTATAAAAGGGTCAACTAACGGGTGAACGATTTGATGTATGAATCCGAAAGTGGAAGCAATAAGATTTATGATCTTATAAACCACGAAAACCGTTATGGCAACAGGAGTTATGACGAGTAAACCTTGTATAATATGGCCAACAAAATTCTTTATAGCATGCGATTGCCATGTTCTTTTCGAGCCGTCGTTCAGTGCCATATTTTACCGGGATTTAAAATTCCATTAGGGTCAAATACCGATTTAATTTGTTTCTGCAAATCTCTCGATTTTTCTGTAAACGCAATATCCATATAGTCTTTCTGCACCCATCCTATTCCATGTTCACCTGAAATTGTTCCACCAAGCTCTACACAAAGTTTAAATATTTCGCGTATTCCATTCGGCAGATCATTCATCCACTGCTCATCACTCATACTGCCTTTTATAATATTTACGTGTAGGTTACCGTCTCCAGCATGGCCATAACAAACAGAACTAAAGCCATATTTTTTACCAATACTCTTAACACCCGCAAGCAATTTAGGTAGTTCTGCACGAGGCACAACGGTATCTTCCTCCTTATAAACCGAATGCGATTTTACTGCTTCGGCCACACTGCGGCGCATTTTCCAAAGCGCATTTTTTTGCTCTGCAGTATCGGCAAAAAGTATTTCATCACACTCAAATTGCTGAACAACTTCCGCAATCTTTTCGCAGTCCTTCATCAACACATCGGTATCGTTGCCGTCTACTTCAATTATCAAATGTGCCTGTATATCGTCTTTCACGTTTACCGAAAGGCCATCTACATATTTGAGTGCCCAATCTATGGCATCGCGTTCTAAAAACTCAAGCGCAGAAGGAACAATACCTGCTCTGAAGATAGCTGACACGGCCTCACATGCTTTAATAGCAGAAAAGAACGGAACCAGCATCAGTAAGTTATGCTTTGGTAATGGTATAAGCCTGAAAACAATTTTAGTAATAATGCCCAATGTTCCCTCGCTACCCGTCATTAGTTGGGTAATGCTATATCCTGTCGAGTTCTTTAACACATTCGCACCGGTCCATATAATTTCGCCTGTAGGCAATACTACTTCCAGGTTAAGTACATAATCTTTGGTAACGCCATATTTTACAGCCTTAGGGCCACCGGCACGCTCAGCTACGTTGCCACCTAAAAAACAACTTCCTTTACTTGCAGGGTCCGGTGGATAGTACAATCCCTTTTCCATAACCGCTTCCTGAAAGACCTGATTTATAACGCCGGGCTCAACTGTTGCTTGCAAATTTCGTTCATCAATTTGCAGTATCTTATTAAAGCGCTCCATAGAGAGCAATATGCCGCCATAAACCGGTAGTGCTCCACCGCTAAGCCCTGTACCTGCGCCTCGCGGTGTAAGTGGTATATTTTCTTTATTGCAAATTTTAAGTACGCCTGATATCTCTTCAGCAGTGCGAGGTTTAACTACTACAGCAGGCAAAAAACTCAGATCCTCGGTTTCATCGTGGCCATAGTGCTTCAGCGTTTCTTTATCAGTAAATACATATTCAGCACCCGCTATTTTCTTAAGCGAATCAATAATTGCCGGGGTAATATTGCTGAATTTCATTCAAACAAATTTAGCACTCAATATGCCTTATTAACTCTTACTTAAGGAACGTTACTAACACATCAGGGCTAATTTCTGAATAGTATGTAATATCCATATACATTCCCATCCACGTATATGTAATCGCGCTCAATAACGGTAAACTTCTTATTTAGTTTCCTTATTATCCACTCAGGGTCATAAGCTGTAAAACTAAAGTCTGTAAGCGAGTTTATGAAATTAGGTAGTTTATTTTTTTTCGGGGCAAATATCAGGTAGCTGGTTCCACCGTTTTTCAAGAGCTCCTTTACTTTATTAAAGTAAGCGCTTATCTTAAAAAATGGCACGTACTGTAGCACACTAATTGAATAGAGAAAATCAAACTGCCCCCCTTTGAAGTTTGCCTCCTTTATAAAATCTCCAACATATAAATTTACTGCAGGGCTTACATTCTTTTGCGTAATGTTTTCAATGGTTTCCCTGGTTATATCTGTTCCATACAATTTTACATCCGTTCCTAGTTTTGCTTCAATGTATTTCAGGTATCTTCCGGTACCGCATCCTATTTCAAGTATAACGTCGTTTTTCCGAATCAGACTTCCAAGTTTTTCCTTGATCTGATCGAAATATTTCTCCAGCATTTCACCCTCATACTTATGAAAAAAACCATCAACCTGCAGTTCGGCTGAATGATTCAGAGCATATTTCTTAAAATCATTTAATCCAACATTACCTTTAGTAAAAT
>JABDHI010000056.1 GCA_013285655.1 Bacteroidota bacterium | reverse complement strand
AGTCCATTCAAATACCTACTTTCGTACAAGCTTATTTTTAATGTAAGGCCATGAAAAGATCTCTTCTTATAATTTTTTTAGTACTCCTCATCGATCAGGCTCTTAAGATCTACGTTAAGCTGCATTTTGCGCTGGGTGAAGAATATCAAATTACTCCCTGGTACATCATTCACTTTGCCGAGAATAATGGCATGGCATACAGCATGGAGTTTTCGGGGCGGTATGGTAAACTTATATTAAGCGTATTTCGTATAATAGCGGTATTTGCTATTGGGTGGTACCTGCGCAATCTTATAAAAACAAATGCCCATAAGGGACTTATTATATGTATGTCGTTGGTGTTTGCAGGTGCACTGGGCAATATTATCGATAGCACTTTTTACGGACTTATTTTTAGTGATAGTTTTTGTGGCGTGGCAACTTTTCTGCCAAAAGGTGGTGGGTATGGAGGTTTTTTACAAGGCAAGGTTGTTGACATGTTATATGCTCCATTGATACACGGTCACTTCCCAACCTGGTTCCCAATATGGGGTGGCGAAGATTTTATTTTCTTCAGCCCTATTTGTAATTTTTCTGACTATGCTATTTCAGTGGGCATCTTCCTGATGATTATTTTCAACAAGAAATTCTTCCCAGCTAAAAAAATAGTTGCGGAAGTTTAGATTTTATTGCTGTATAGGCACCACCGCAACTGTTAACCGGCTTATGCAAACCAATTCCCCTGTTTCGTTCTTTATTTCTATTTGCCATACCTGTGTATTACGGCCTGTGTGCAACGGCTTTGCAGTACCGGTTACAACTCCGCTCTTCACTCCCTTAATGTGGTTGGCATTAATATCGAGTCCAACACAGCGAAATTTAGTTGGGTCGACCGTAAGAGCTGCGCCTATGCTACCTAATGTTTCGGCCAATACTACCGATGCACCGCCATGTAAAATGCCATGCACCTGGTGGGTTCGTTTATCTACTGGCATTGTGCCTTCTATATAATCTTCATGTACTGCCGTTATTTTAATGCCAAGTGCTTCCATTATTGTGTTCGCAGAAAGTTTATTAACTGCTTCAATAGGGTAAACATGTATTTTGTTTTTCATAAAACATAAAATTCAAACAAAGCTAACGGATTATTTTTTAATCCATTCTGGCATGTTTTTGATGTTTTAGTGATTTTTTTTTCATGCCATCTAAATGGTTTAAGGTATCCACGAATCCTCAACATAGTGTTTTGACACTTTTTATAGAGTGTAACTTTTGTCTTGTTTTTACGTAAATTAGAAGAGCTAATCACCCCAATTAGTGCTTTTTTATTTGTTTGCGTTTGTAGTTTAATGTTATTGCCATGCTCCGAATATGATAAAAAAAATACGCTGTACGCTTTTATTAAAATTAAGTAAGGCCCGCTTTATACAATTCCGATTTTTAATTTTGGCATTGTTACTGAGGAGTGGTGTTTTAGTTAATGCTCAGAATATTGCCATAAATTCAACAGGTACTGCGCCAAGTAGTTCTGCTGTATTAGATTTATCGGCCAATAACGGAGGAGGTTTTTTATTGCCTTACATGAGTACAGGCCAAATGAACAGCCTTGCATCACCTGCTAATGGGTTACTTATTTATGATTATACAGCTGGTTGTGTAATGGGTTATTACTCAGTCGCCTCGCAATGGCAGGCACTTTTTTGCCCCTGCACCGGCGCACCTAACCAACCTGACGAACCTACAGGAACCGTTACTGTTTGCCAGAGTAGTACCTATACCTATTCTGTAGGTCGGGTAAATGCGCCATCATATATATGGGAGGTTAATCCTTCCGCTGCAGGTGGGCCAACATTTTCAGGTTCTGGAACAAACACACAAACATGCCCTGATACAGCGGTTACCATAAACTGGGGAACAGTGGCCGGCATTTACGATGTTACTGTACTTGCCACCGATGCATGCGCTGAGCAATATGCCGCAGCCCCTGTATTACAGGTAACTGTTTTACCAACACCTGCTGTGCCAACTGTTACAGGAAGTACCTCTATAGTTGCAAACTCAACTTTAAATTACTACTCTGTTCCACCTATACTAACTGCTACTTATGTTTGGTCAGTATCTTCTGCATTATTAGGAACAATTAGCTCAGTAACCAATACGAATACAGTAACCCTAACAGCCCACAACACTAATGGTGGGCCATACAATGTAACTTGTACGGAAACTTACTGCGGCACTCCTGAAACAGGCAATTTAGCTGTTTCTGTTGCTGCTTGCCCTTATGCTTGTTGCGCAGGCCATACCACTACATATACTACACCGGGCCTTAATTGCTTCACAGTTCCTTGTAATATTACTTCTATTACTATAGACATGGCAGGTGCTGCAGGTGGGGAAGGGTATGGCTGTAATACCGGGCCACCACATAGTTGCCTCTTCCCAGTTTATCCGGGCGATTCAGCAGCTGACCATCCCGGCCGCGGTGCCCGGGTGCAAGCTACCATGGCTGTAACACCCGGCCAGATTTTATATTGTTACGTAGGCGCACAGGGAACAAATGCAAATGTTATTGGGGCTGATGTTAACGGTTTTTCTTATTTGTGCGCCCCGGGAGGCGTTGGTGGCAATAACGATGAAAACGGTGGCAATGGTTTTTCGAGCCAGCTTACACCTTATAGTAGTACACTAGGTGTGGGAAGCGGTGGTGGCGGTGGTGGCGCCAGCTGCATACGCGCCAGTACAGCAAATGCTTTTGCCGATGATATATTGAGTGCTGCAGGTGGTGGCGGTGTTGGTATAGACGATGATTTTAATGCGGGGACAGAGAAGGGCATTGGAGGTAACGGTGGTGGTTCAGGTTCATCTCCTACAGCAGGGGGGTGGTATGAAAGTGCAGTTGAAGCAGGCAACCCGGGCGGAGCGGCTGCCGGAGGAGCATCAACATCAACAACTTGCGGCGGAGTACCTGTTGCCGGTTGCCAGGGCAGTAGTAACGGAGGCCAGAACCAGGCCACTGGCGGAGGTGGCACCACAGATGGCGATGGCGGAGATGGAGGAATGATCTCGATCTGCCTTAATGGGTTCTATGGCGGCGGCGGCGGCGGCGGTGGCGGGCATTTTGCCGGTGGCGGCGGTTGTGGTGGTGGCGGCGGCGGCGGTTATAGTTATACCGGAGGCCATGGAACAAATACAACAAGTGCAGTAACAGTAACTGCCGGGTATGCAACTCGGAATGGATACATTAAAATAACCTGGTAAACAGTAAAGACTTAGATATAAGACAATGGTAATTAAACCTAACATATTACGTAAAACATTATCGATAGTATTGTTATTTACCGCCTCCTTTGTTTACGGGCAAAGCGGAAATATTGCTATTAATTCCTCGGGCGTTTCACCCAATAGTTCAGCCATATTAGACCTATCATCCAATAGTAACGGTGGCTTTTTATTGCCCTCATTAAGCTCTGCTCAAATTGCTGCACTAACCCCCATTTCTAACTCATTGTTGGTTTACAATAACACGTCTACATGTTATGAGCAATACTATGCTACCTGTAGTTGCTGGCAGGCTGTTTTTTGCCCTTGTAACAACCCACCTACAACACCAACGGGAATTACAGGGAATGCCTCACCATGTGCTGAAGGAGTACCGGGTGGTGGTAGTAATTTTTATACAACGACTCCTTATTCCGTTAGCCCGGTTAATGATGCTACTTCGTATTCATGGATCATAACGCCCAACTCTGGTGGAACCCTGGGTACAGCTGGTAAATGTGGATCAGATATATGGACAGGCTTTACAGGTGATGGTGGTTTAACCATTGGTGGTACTCCACTATCACAAGATATTACATGGTGGCAAGGCTGTACATACACTCTTTCGGTTGCTGCGGTTAATGCTTGTGGCTCAAGCGCTACTTTCACAATGGCAATATCAGTAGCCAGCAACAATACCCCGCCAACACCAACCGTTACAGGCTCTGCCACTATATGTACCAACTCAACATTAAACACCTATACGGCATCTGCGCCGGGTGCTACATCATTTACATGGACAGTTCCGGTATCTGTGGGAACGATTACTTCAGGTGCAGGAACAGGTACAGTAACTGTTACAGGATCTGCCGGTGCCGGTAGTGGTACCATAAGTGTAACTGCAACCGGGTGCGGTGGTACCAGTGGTTCTGGTACGTATGCGGTAACTGTAAGCGCTCCGCCGCCGGTTCCAACTATTGCGGGGCCAACAAATTTTGCAGCTACTTCAACAGGTAATACGTTTACAGCCACTTCGGCAGGAGCAACGTCCTTTACATGGACTGTGCCTGCAGCTGTTGGTACTATTACTTCAGGGCAAGGAACAGCAACTATTACGGTAACAGGTGCTGCCGGTTCTGGTTCGGGTAATATTACAGTAACTGCAACCGGCTCATGTGGTACCAGTGCTTCCAGCCTTGGTCATGCAGTTACTGTAGGTACTTGCGGTACAATTACGGCTGATGCAACCGCTGCCAGCGGCGATGACGTTAATAGTTTTACCATAACCACGACACAACCCAACGATTTGGTTATTATTTCTTGTAATGGATACCCATATTCCTTTAATGGCTCTGTCAGTATCGTGCCTCCATCAGGAAGTGTGCCTACTGCAACAAAATATGCATCAGTAACAGACGGCTCAGGCTCTCCGAATGCTGCAATTGCCATTTATTATTTTGTCGCCACTTCTGCAGGGGCATATACAATAAATGTGAATGAAGGCAGTAATTGGGGATCATATAATAATTATGCCAACTTCGCTGTGGCTTTAACCGGATTTTGTGGTATTCCTTCCTCTGCTAATATTCAAAATCCATCAACAGTTTCTAATCAAAGTTCACAAAATTGTCAAAGTGGACTTAACACAACCTTAACAGAAATTGCAGGTTCGTACGCTATTGGAAGTTTTTGTGATTTTTGGTGTAACCCTGCGCCGCCATCTAATCCAACATGGACAAATTTAACATCTATATCGGGTACATATGACGGTGAGGATGCATATGGATTTGCTGGGAAAGCTATTGCTGCAGGGGCAACCCCAACAATTACAGCAACACAGTCTCCGGGAGAAAACTATGGTGTTTTATACCTGATTGATATACATTGAGTGTGAATAAATGAAAAAGGCACTATACATATTGTTGTTCTGTTTAGGCTTACTTCCGTTAGCAGGTATTAGCCAGGCTAGGATTTTCATTAATTCGGGGTATATAGTAATGGGTAATGGCATTGCCGCACAACGTACCCTTCTTGTAGTTCATAACTCTGCTACCAATGCTATAACTCGCGTTGGTGGAGGTATTATGTCAGAAAGGGAATATAACATGGTGCAATGGGATATTGGAACTGCTGCTGCTGCTAGTAGTTACATTGTGCCGTTTTACTATTTCCCTTCATTATCATACATTCCGGTTACTTTAACTATAGGCACGGCAGGTACCGGGTTGGGCACAATACGGTTTTCAACCTGGCATACTATAAATGACAATTATGTAGGAACAATGTCTTCTGCAACCAATCAGGGAGTGCCGCACGATGTTAACAACATGTCTGCCTATAGTGGAACTCCTAGTCCGGGCGGTCCCACCCACGATAATTCGTATAACGTAGTTGACCGCTTTTGGGTAGTTGATGCTAATGGCGTTTATTACGATAACGGTGTTAAAGAAAACTATACACTTACACCAGACCCTCAACTTACCTTTTCGTACCTTAACCATACGAATGCCTCATCTGAAGTAACAGGCCTAAATAACTCCATTGATAATTCATTAATAGCCCAGCGTTTTGATACCGTAAAAAATGCCTGGGGTACATATATTGGTCCTACAGGTACAACGGTTATAAACGGAAATGTTTCAACCGTGTCTACCAATAGTTCGCCGGATATTTTGACAACAGGAGGCTTTTTCAGATCGTGGACATTGGCAACCAGTAATAGCCCATTGCCTATACAATTAACTTCATTTAGCGTAGAATGCCAAAACTATGTAGCCCATCTAAAATGGATCGTAGCAACACAAACTAATAATGATTTCTTTACCATAGAGAGGACATCGGATGGAGTAAACTACACTACTGTTGCTGTAGTAAAAGGAGCAGGAACCATAAGCACAACTACCACCTACACTGCTGTTGACGAAACTCCGTTAACAGGGGTTTCTTATTACAGAATTTCGCAAACGGACTTAGATGGATTTACTAATCATTTGAATGTAATAGTATACCAGCCGTGTGAAAACGAGGGCACACAAAATGCTTTTGTCTTTAATTCTACCAGTGTAGATGTGCAGATAAATTCACTTACACCCGATAATTATGTCATTACACTACTCAACCTTCTTGGTCAGCCTGTAATAACTGAAACACAGGCTGTGGCACCAGGAAACAACAGCTTTATTTTACCCACTAATGTTAGTGATGGTGTTTATATTCTTAACATAAGAAATGATAAAGTAAATTATAACAAACGGTTATATATTGGCAGGTAAATGCGATACAGATATTATAAAAAAACAAATAGTCAACTTAATGTTCAGCTTGAGCAAACACAGGCAAAAGATGAGATGGTATTAACTTTATCAAAAAGTATTTTATCCGGTTTTAATTTTGTTGGAATCCTTAAAATTTTCCTTCCATTATTCTTTATCTTTTTTTCTCTTTCTGCCTTTTCTCAAAACGTGGTAATAAATGAACAGGGGGTAAGCACATCTACTAACCCAAGCACAACAGTTTTAGATCTGTCGGCATCTCAACTTGGCTTTCTGTTGCCAAGTATGGCTAATACTACGGGTGTTAGCTCACCTTCAACGGCTTTAATGGTTTTTAACAGTACTATGAATTGTTTTGAAACATATTCGGTTATTAATGCCACCTGGCAACCATACTGGTGTTTTTGCGTTGGCCCGCCAACGCCCGCAATCACTTTTGCAAGTAATCCGGTAAGTATATGCAAGGGCGGGTCGCAAACGTTTTCGGTTTCTAATGCCAATTCAATAAACGCAAGCAGTTACTTATGGACCGTTCAAAGCACGTTGACAAACCCTGCAAGCACTATAACTTCAGGTCAGGGAACTTCTTCAATAACCTTACCGGTTACCAGTACTGCCGGCACATATACAATGACGGTTGCTGCAACTAATGCCTGTGGTACAACTACAGCCAGCACATTAACTGTAACCGTAATTGCAGCAGGTGGTAACCCCACTGTGGCCCCTTCAAGCAACACACCCGTTTGCTCGGGTAATACTGTTACCTTGTTTGCAAATTCTACTAACTCACCTACTTCATATTCATGGACACCTGCAGCAGGGTTAAGTTGTAATACCTGTGCTAACCCAACCATTACAGGTGTTACAGGTTCGGTAACTTATTCGGTTACTGCAACAAATGGTTGTGGTACCAGCCCACAAGGTACAACAGCTGTTACCGTTAATGCTACACCGGTTATAACAAGCGTTACTGCAACTCCAACCCTAATATGTTCGGGCTCTTCAAGTACGCTAACGGTAGCACCAGCTGCATCAACATATGCCTGGTCGCCTAATACAAACCTTAGCAGTTCTACAGCTATAAGTGTGACTGCAAACCCTTTAGCTACTACAACTTATTCAGTAACTGAAACTACTGCTGCTGGTTGTTCAAGTACATCATCTTCGGTAACAGTTAACGTTAATGCATCACCAACCTCACCAACAATAACTACTACATATAGAGATCCTTGTGGAGGGACAAAGCTTGCTAAAGGCCAAACAATAGCTTACAGCATTACTCCGGCGGCCAATTGCACCTATTCCTGGACCCCAACAGGGTGTACCTTATCTGCTACCACGGGAACTTCGGTTAACGCAACATGGACAGCTAACGGTACTGAGTCGCTTTCCGTTCTGGCTACTAATACCCTTACGGGTTGCGTATCTACTTCTGCATATACACTTACTGTTTCAGTTCCGGCTACGAACTCTTGTACGTTTAATACCGCGGGGCTATCAACATTTGTTGTGCCTACGGGTATTACCACATGCACTGTTGATGCCTATGGAGCGCAGGGTGGCCAGGCACTTGCTAATACCACTGTTGGTACCGGTGGTTTAGGTGCGCATGCACACGCTGTTGTGGCTGTAACAGGGGGAACCACATTGAATTGTTATGTAGGTGCGCAGGGTAGTTCTCCGGCTATTAGTAGTGCTGGCGGTACAGGAGGAACAGGCGGAAATAGCGATGAGAACGGTGGTAATGGTTTTGGTAATGCTGCCACTTCGTATCCTTCAAACCCGACAGGATTTGGGTCGGGTGGCGGTGGTGGTGGTGCAAGTTGTGTGCGCCTAAGTACAACCACAGCATTTGCTAATGATATTGTTTCCGCGGCCGGTGGCGGCGGTGTAGGGCTTGATGGAGCAGGAGGAGGCCCTTTGTACAATAGCCCTGAAAATGGCGGCAATGGCGGTGGTGCAGGTTCGGCCCCTACCACGGGTAGCGCCAACTGGAACGTAGATGAAGAAGGTACTATTGGTGCTGCAGGAAGCGCCGGGGCTGCTACAACAGGCTTTGGATGCGGAAGTGGAAGCGAAATACATGGGTATGCAGGTACTATAGGTAACGGTGGTAATGGTGGTGAAACAGATGGCGCTACTAATACATGTGGTGATTTTGGATCTGGCGGTGGTGGCGGCGGCGGCCATTATGCAGGTGGCGGCGGTTGCGGCGGTGGTGGTGGCGGTGGTTATAGCTATACCGGCGGTAGCGGTGCAAACACAACCAGTGGCACTTCTGTTACAGCCGGTGCTCAAAGCGGCGATGGTCAAATTATCATAACCTGGTAACAGAGATTTTTTTATTAACACTACATACTTTTTATAATAACTATTGCGTTAATATATAAAGATAAACCTGTATATCATGAAACGAATCCTTTTAGTTGCCCTTACGGGCTTGTTGGCCAACGGGGCTATTGCGCAGTGCACTTTTAAAGAAACCAGCAAAAGCGCCGAACGAAAAGATCAGTACTCCAGATCATCTGCTTCGGATATTAAAACATCGCAGGCTGCAATGAGTAAGCAGGGTGCTGAGTTTCAAAAACCTAAGTATGCATCTATTGTTAAGCCTACAAGGGAAATGAAGAAACAGCAAAAAGAACAACAAAAAGAGCAGCAGAAGAAAGAACAGGCTGAGTTGTAAATCAATTTTTATTTTTCACCACCAAGAACACAAAGTTTTCACTTAGCTCCACTAAGTTTTCTGAGTGTAGCTTAGTATGAATTTGCTTAGTGCACTTAGTGGTGAAGGTTTTCATTACTCACTTTTAACCCCCGTTAAATTATTCGGTATAAACATTTGGTTACCCTCAGGCACGCTAACCTCACCAAGGCCGAGCGCCTTGCGTTTTTCGTTCAGTGTCATCCACCAGGCTTGCGCTAGCAAATTCACTTTGCTCTCTTCATCTTCGCGAAGTTCCTCGAAGTGTTGTTTATCAACTTCCAAACAATAACGGTGCCCGTCAAGCTTTTCGAATTCGGGTAACAGGTTACGGTTAAGGCTATCGATAAATAAATGCAGTTCGGGCAACACGCAATTAGTAATTAACGCTTTTCGTGCTTCCAGCATATTGCTGTAGGTTTTGTTATCAGGGTCGTTGAGCAGCTGACTGCTGATGCCATATATATTGCATATATCGCGCATGGTGGCTTTCTGTCCTTCCCACAACCCAAGGTCTTCGGCTTTTGCCCCGGTTGTTATCCAGTTCATTTTGCCGCCGGTAATTAATATTTTACCATAGTTAGCAGGGCCGCCATATTTCTCTTCGTACTTTTTTTGCAGGGCATCTAACTGGGTCTGGTCGAACTGCGTATTTTCATCAGTAACGGTGAGTATACCTGTAGGGCCAAGGTTTTTAATAAGCTTCATGCTGGCTTCGTAAGCATCGTTACTTTGTGCCACCACTTTGCGTGCCGCAGCCAATGGCGATACTCCCCTTACTGTTCCATCAGGGTTCCAGTATTTGGTAAATATTAAATCGTCGGGTAATATTTGTTCGCTATAACGGCCGTTCACATAGTTGAATGACTTTGGTAAGCCACTACTTTCATCTAACGATATACTTACAAACTGCGGTGGCACAGTTATTAGCTGTATTACCCTACCCCTATTGCTCCCAACCTGCACGCGTATTTTAGGAATAAAACATTCACCAGTCAGTAATTTATAACCGAACACATTTTCAATAAACTCGGCACGGCCCTGGTAAGGGTTGGGCCGATGTAACATATCGAGTATCGGGTGTTGAGTCAGCTCCACTTTGTTAGCGGGGTTAGTAACATCAAACAATTTGTAATGCGCCTTAGCCGCCGTACGGGCTATCATTTCAATTACGGCATACACGTTGGGGTTCTTTCGGTAGCCATCGCGTATATATGAACGCGGATCATCACCTATATTACAGATAGCACCTTCTTGTACATAGGCATAGCTTATACTGGCGCCTTTGGTGCGTAAATTATTGGTTTTATCATTGGTTTTGCCGCCTCTGTCGTGGCTTACAGGCTTTTTTGAAAAAAGTCCGAAAAAAGTTTGTTTCTGTTTCATATTCCTATTATGTTTGTCACGTTTTCATGACAGTGGTTATACTCTTTAAGCCCTGTTCCGATGCTTCGGAACGGGGCTTTTAGTTTTAATATCTTCTACTGCAAAGACACTAAGGCGCAAAATATTTTTAATTCTTAATTTTTACTTTTTAATTAAGTTCTGGGCGTTCCCCTCTCCCGAGTACTCGGGACGGGTCGGGCTATCCGCTGCAAGTCCTCGCTATGCTCCGGGCTTTTCGCTACTATCCCTAACGCGAAATACCATTGCACAAAAGCCACGGCACGTGAGGTGAAGAGTAACGATGATAGGACTTGACACATAGATGTAAAGGATTGTGCCTAGTTAAGTTAAAAGTATAAAGCTTAAAGTGTAAAGTTTTATTGTACATGACTTTTATTCCTTTTCCCATTCTTAATTATTAATTCCTAATTCTTAATTAATTATGCAAAGCATAATTGCCTTTTCTTCGGATAACTATACAAATACCGCAAAGCATCAATAGCATGATCAAAATCTTTAATGGGGCGATGAATAAAATGCCCATCCTTATTGGTATCCCACATATACTGGCGTAACTCCTTAATAAGGTTAGTACTTTCGGCGGTAACGTTTATTCTGCGGTCGAGTAACAGGTTAATGCCAAACTCAACACTATCGTTGCCTTTGGCAGCGGGTTTTAAACCATGCCAGCCTTTACGGTATAAATAATCGATTGTTTTAGGTTCGGCACTATCGGCCACAGCAAGGGCATTCATATCAATATGCTTTTGTGCGAATGCAAACAGTTCATCGTTCTGTATACCGGTGCGGTAAAGCAGTTCGTGTACATAAAGCTCTCCATTAAATTCATTAACCTGCACAATGGCCGTCGGCGAATGTGTAAAACCAAGATCGATGCCGTAGCCTAATAAGGTACCGGGCAGAGCCCCACCTAAATCCTCCCCATTAGGGAGGACTTGAGGACTACATTCAGTCCCCTTCCCCAATGGGGAAGGTAGGGATGGGGCCGCTTTCCAGTTATTAAATATAATCCCCTCGGCACTCCCTATCTCTCCTTCGCCATACACTTTCCACCAGTTAAGGTTATTGCGGCGGCGTTCGATGTTTTGTTTTTCCTGCGGGGTTAGGAAATCATTATCGGCGTAGGTAGATTTAATAAATAAATGATCTGCCGGTTGCAGTTCGGCCAATAGGTTGTTGTGTACCCAAAAACGGTTGACCGGGTTAAAGTCGAGTATGGTACGCATGCGTGTGCGCACGTCCAACTGCTGAAATGATTCATAGTCGATGTTATTACATTCGTTAATAAACAGTATATCGCGGCGTGCGCCACGTAGTTTGGCAGCGGCATCAGCCGAAAAGAATTCTATAATGGTTGAGCCCAATTGAAAACGGTGTTCGGTTTTGTTTTCGGTTACCATAGGAGTCCAACCCATCGTGTCGAGTATGCGTTTAAAATCGCGCATGGCGCCACGCTTAAGGTGCGGCAGGCTTTCAGCTACTACCGATATTATTTTGCCTTTGTGAAAAACAGCATAATCGGCCAGGTATTGTAATATAGAAAATGTTTTACCCGAGCCTGTACCGCCCTGGTGAATGATATAACGCTTGCCACTGGCATTTACTCTGTAATGTTTAGCATTATGCTTTAGCATGGTTTTATGCAATTTACTTTACACATTTTTACACGAAAGGGGGTATTTGTGTAAAGTAGTATCATGGATTATCCCTGTTCATTTCAACTAACGCTTTCATCTCCTCGCTTTCTACTATTATTTTGTAAATAGCATTTTTCTGCGCATTATTATCCTTATAGTAGGTATAGCCCCGGTTTTTTACCCCGGGTGCGAAGCATAAATGTAATGGCACGCAGGTCGCTCATGTTTATACACTCTATCAGGCGTGTCTCAGTAAAATCAATTACTACTTCTGTAATAAGTTCGTAAGCGCTTTTATACTTCTCATCTTCATTAAGCCAGTTATAATGCGCCTGGCGAGATAAGCCCACATCTTTTGCCGCATAGGATACTACTCCCAACCTTTTTACTAAAGCTTTTAGCATTGAAGCTTTACGAGGGTCGGTATGCAATAATTCATCAGGGGTTGCTGCAGAATCAATTTCATCCTGCACAAAAGGCCTAAGGGGTTCTTCATCATTCATAAGTGGTGATTAAACAGTACTGAGTAGTGGGTATTGAGTAGTGAGGCGTTATTCGAAATTGAGTGTATTAAATCTCCATACTCAATACGCGGTACCCAATACTAATTAAAACACAAAAATAAACATTATGTTTACTATAATAATAAAACATAAACATCACTTATCAACAACTCAACTTTTAATATCTGCCAAAACCAAAAATCAGTGAATTATGTAACTATCCGCAATAATTGCACAACAGAATAAGTGCACAATTAAAACAGCTTTGCAGCAAATACCAATTTAAAATAAAATGCAAACATTAAGCGGTGATTACGCCTATCATAAAATGGTAGAAGAAATTGAAGACTATGCAATTTTATTGTTGGATACTAACGGCATTGTAATGAACTGGAATTTGGGAGCCGAAAAAATAAAAGGCTACAAAGCCGATGAAATAATAGGCAAAAACTTTAACCTGTTTTATACGAATGAAGACCGTGAAAGCGGGCTACCTGAAAAACTGCTAAAAAAAGCGATTTTAAACGGAAAGGCGAACGAAGAAGGATGGCGGGTAAGAAAAGACAGAACCTTTTTTTGGGGTAACATACTTATAACTGCCATTCATGATGAGAATAAAGAAGTAATTGGATTTTCAAAAGTAACAAGGGACCTTACAGAACGAAAAAAGGCAGAAGATTCAAGTAAGTTAAAAGATGCTTTTCTGTCTATCCTTAGTCATGAAATACGTACGCCCTTAAACGCCATAATGGGCTTTTCGAATCTTTTACTGAAAAGAAAATTGCAAGAAACAGAAAAAGAATATGTAAGCAATATAAAAAAAGCAGGAGAGAATCTGTTGACAATAATGAATGATACCATTGATATGTCGAAGATTGAAGCAGGAACAATGACTTTTCATGAAAACAACTTCAACATTAGGGAAAGCTTTAAAGCTATTAATGAACTGTTACAAGAAAAGACCAGGCAAAAAGGCCTTTCTTTAGAATTTGTTTGTGATCACGATGTTCCTAAGTTTTTAACAGGAGATCAAAAGCGGCTTGAACAAATTATTACCCATATTACCAGTAACGCCATCTGCTATACCGAAAAGGGAACAGTACATGTAAATGCCCGGGTTTTGAAAAATGAAGGGAAAACTATTTTATTGGAGTTTTCAATAACAGATACCGGGATAGGAATACCAGCCGATAAACTAAATACTATTTTTGAACGGTTTCGCCAGGTAGAACCGCATAACAATAGAAAGCATGGTGGCTTAGGGCTTGGCTTATGTATTGCAAAACGATTAACTGAGCTTCAGGGAGGCACTTTAACGGTTGATAGTGAATTAAACGTGGGCTCAGTCTTTACCGCTTGCATTCCCTACTCTAAAATATTAGACCCCTCCTTACCAGTTTAATCTGTAAGAACAGAGTACCGCAACCCTCAAAAAAGGGCTTTAAATACACAAACGTTCCAAGCCCCCTTTAGGGGGTTGGGGGTAGACAATGCGGTTAAGTTATTTTCTCCTCGTTCCCGCTCCACCCCAAACCCCTAAAGGGGCTTTAAATACACAAACGTTCTTGTGCCCCCTTTAGGGGGTTGGGGGGTGATGCTACACAGTAGATATTTTCCTTATATTTATCTCAAAATCAACACAAATGAATATATCTACAAAATTTCGTTTCACCCGAATTTTAACGTTTACCTTTTCACTTTCAACTTGTGTAGCATTTGCACAAACCAACGACCTTAAACAACCAGATGTAAAAAAGACCTATTACCCTAACGGCAAATTACAGGAACAAGCTATTTACAACAGCGATGGCCAGAAGAACGGCCTTGATGAAAAACACAACGACCAGGGTATAACCGTTGAAACCACCATGTATGTAAATGGCAAGAAGAACGGACTCAGCAAACTGTTTTTTGATGATGGTAAGGTAAAATTAGAACAGCATTTTACCGATGACAGGTTGAATGGCATACAAAAAACGTATAACGAAAATGGTAATGAAACATCAGAGTATTCTTATATAGACGACAAGCGCAATGGCGAAGGCAAAACATTTTATGATGATGGAACCATGAAGACAGATGAGATATATGATAATGGCAATATGACATCGCAAACAAAGTATGATAAAAAAGGAAAAGAAATAAAGAAATAATATAGTCGACAGTAGTGAGTACTTAGTCATCAGTCAAATACTGATTATTGAAAAAATAAAATAAAAAACATACCATGAATAAAAAAATTATCCACCCTACTCCTTTCATTATCCATTGGCATAATTGCACTTGCACAAAGCGCTGACGATAAATATGGCTTCAACCATAAAGCTGAAGCGCGTAACAAAACCGTAAACGGACAGAAAGAAGGCAAGTGGGTAGAGTATGCCACATTTACTGTCGATAAAGAGGACCAGGTGCATTTTACCATGGTAAGCGATACCGCAAGCCCGGTTTACTTTTTAACTATTTATAAAGATGGCAAGCCTTATGGTGCACAACACATGTATATGAAAAATGGAAAGCTGGGCATACTTACACCTTATGTAGATGGCAAAAAAAATGGAATTGAGGATTGGTATAAACCTAATGGCAAGATAGATTTTTTAGTGACTTATAAAGACGGCAAGAAGAACGGAGTAGAAAAACACTTTAACGAAGATGGCTCGGTTAGTAAAGAAATGACATACACGAATGGTGTACTTAACGAAGGTTATAAAGGTGGCACAGGCGCCAAGGGTGGTAAGGCAACCGTAAAAAAAATTACTTACCCAAGCGGTAAATTATGGGAAGAGATACCCTATAACGCAGAAGGTGAAATTAATGGCCTCGATAAAAAGTATAACGAACAAGGAGTACTTACAGAAGTAAAAGCTTATGTAAACGGCAAACAGGACGGATTTGAAAAAATGTATACAGATCGTGGTAAGCCTTGTTGTAATTAATATTGAAGGATATTACCTCGTTTTGAATAAGGGTTAATCTTCTTGCAAGCAAAGTATGCAACAAAATTTCGATGGCAGATGGTAAGCAAGATGGTCCTACCACACTCTATTTTGAAGATGGCAAGGTTCAATTAGAACAGCATTACACCGGCGGCAAACAAGATGGTACCGAGAAAGGATATAACGAAGCAGGAATAGTAACCGAAGAATGCTCTTTTGTTGATGGGCACCGTGATGGCCACCTCAAAATTTTCCATAACGACGGAACCTTGCAGAGCGATGCTATTTTTGACCATGGCAAACTGGTATCGGAAAAGAAGTATGATGATAAGGGGAATGAGATAACCAAGTAGTCATAAGTGACCAGTGGTTAGTTATTAGCTAATTACTGGTCACTATTCACTGACAACTATAACATGAAACCACTCGCATTCATATTCTTGCTCTTTTCCCTTGCTGCTTTGGGGCAGAACAAAAGCCTTCACGATAGCACCTTTAATTATAATGGAGGCTTTCTTGCAAATTATAAGCATCCGTTTCAAACACACCCCGAAATTGGGCTGGCATGGCAATGCAATACTTTTGC
>JABDHI010000055.1 GCA_013285655.1 Bacteroidota bacterium | reverse complement strand
ACAATGGTAGAAAGGAAGATGAACA
Organism: Bacteroidota bacterium; assembly: GCA_013285655.1. Lineage (GTDB taxonomy): Bacteria > Bacteroidota > Bacteroidia > JABEUT01 > JABEUT01 > JABEUT01. Next base: position 16,441 of record JABDHI010000055.1, on the reverse strand, counting down.
ATCAAAATGGAATTTAAAAATTGACAAGGAACTTAAGAGTTTAGATGCTTATGAAAACACAATTGTCATAATTAAATTGTCACTCTAATAGCTAATGTAGCGGACCCAATCTTATACCAATTAGTTATCTTTGCCATAAGTTCTTATTATCGATTTCGAGAAATACTGCACACCGAAACCGCACACCTCGAATAAAAAAAGCACCTACGAAACTCGTAAGTGCTTGATAATGAAGTGGGCCCAGCAGGACTTGAACCTGCGACCAACGGATTATGAGTCCGCTGCTCTAACCGTCTGAGCTATAGGCCCGGTAATTGAGGCTGCGAATTTAAAAATTTGTGCATTACTATGAACCAAAAAGTACCTAAAAATATAAAAACAGTCATCTTCGACCTTGGTGGAGTGTTGTTTGATATCGACTATTCCCTTACTCAGCAGGCGTTTATAGCTTTGGGCGCTGGTAATTTTCAGCAACAATATTCTCAGCATGTGCAGCACGGGGTATTCGATGAATTTGAGAAAGGGAACATACCGCCATCACATTTTAGGGCTGAAGTACTTAAATGGTTGCCACCCACAGTTACTGAAGCGGATGTAGACAAGGCCTGGAATGCCTTACTTATTGGCTTTCCGAAAGAAAAAGTAGAACTGGTAAAGAGGCTTAGGAGCAAGTATAAAGTATTACTATTAAGCAATACGAACGATATACACCTGCCTGCCGTTTTGCAAATGATGGACAAGGCGCATGGTGCTGGTGTAATGGGGCAGATGTTCGAGCGGGAGTATTACTCGTGCCGTATGGGTATGCGTAAGCCCGATGCAGAGATATTTCAGCATGTGGTGAATGAAAACAGGCTTGATCCGGAGTCAACCTTATTTATTGACGATATTCTTAAGAATGTGGAGGGAGCGGCAAGCGTTGGTATACAAACGTTGCATTGTACGCCGCAAGTCGATCTATTTAAGTACTTTGAAGAGTAGTAGGGTTACTTCTTTATTTCCTGGCAAAGCTCTATAAGTACCCCGTTAGCGCTTTTAGGGTGAACGAAACAAATAAGCTTATTATCGGCGCCCTGTTTAGGCTTATCAGATAATAAGGTAAAGCCCTGATCTTTTAAACGTCGCATCTCAGTTTCAATATCTTCCACTTCAAATGCTACGTGGTGTATGCCTTCGCCTTTTTTTTCAATGAACTTAGTTATAGGGCTGTCAGCTGAAGTGCCTTCCAATAGCTCTATTTTGCTTTCCCCCACTTTAAAGAACGAAGTAAGTACATTCTCCGATTCTACTTTTTCTGTTTTGTAAGATTCTGTACCTAATAGCTTATGGTAAACAGCATTAGCATCGGTAATGTTTTTAACAGCTATTCCCAGGTGTTCTATTTTTTTGATCATGGTTTTGGCTTTAAAAAAAGAAACCCGAGTATATCGCTCGGGTTTAATTTATAATGATTAGAATAAGTTTATTTCTTTTTAACGAATTGGGTCATGCTATTATCGTAGTTAAGATAATAGATGCCCTTCTTAAGGTCAGTAACATCTATCTTATCGCCAAAACCACGTTTTGATATGTTGCCATACTCATCGTATATTTCATACATGGTAGGGGTAGAGAAATTAATAAAGTCTTTAACGCTTTCAGGACCTTCGGTAACTGCAGGTTCAGTTGATACAAACTCAGTAGGGTTCGACATGCGAGGCTGACCTGTATAGTCAATTTGCTTAACCCTGAACTTGTTTTTGCCGGAATTAGGAGATACTTTAAATTGATAATCATGTGCATCAGCAGTGCCAATACCATCTACTTCACCAACTTTTACCCATTTGTTCCACCTAAACTGCTCAATAACGTAAGTAAGCTTACCGCTTTCATCTTTAGCGTTCCACTTAAGTGTGCTGGTTTTAGGGTCAACACTAATGCTTACAATGGTAAAGGTACTCTTAGGCTTAAGCACTTCCGGGTTAAGCACTTTAGGGGTGCAATCATCCTTATGCTCTATCTTCACTACAACCTTATCGCCTTGCTTAAGGCCAAGGTTCTTAAAATCAATTTCAAATGCGCTTGAGTTCACCTCATCGGTAGTAACCTGGCCGTTTACAGAAACCTCATAAGCACAAAAACCCACGCCGCTGCTGGCAAATGGGTTTTGAACGTATAAGTTTTTACCTTGATAATTACCTTCTAGAACAATAACACCGGCATTGGCAACGCCAATTCCAACAAAAAAAATACTTGCGTATATAAATAACTTCCTCACTTTCTTATTCACAATGTTCACAAATATAGGAAAAAACTGAACTTCTTAATATTATTGGTCTTCAAATTTTTGCGATGCAATATTAACAACTTAATTCGAAAATTAAAAGAGTTTTTTGAATTTTTGCATTTAGGGGGTGAAATTGATTTTTTTTACCTTTAATTCAGCCCAGAATATTACTTTTGCATAAAACACCCCGTATATAAGTATATGAAAAGAATTTTATTACCGTTTTTAGTTGGGTCAGTTTTGTGTTTCAGTTACTCATGTAGCACCATTGGTGGCAAAAAGAACCAACGTGTAGCAAAGGGTAACCGCTTTTATGGCGGAACAATTCGCTTAAATGAAAACACTCCGGTTTTAAATCTATATCCTTATTATATTTACGATAAGGTATCTTATACAGTTGCTAGTCAGATATATGATGGTCTTGTAAAGATTAATCCAAGAGACCTTTCTATAATGCCCGATATTGCTAAGAAATGGGATGTTGATGGCAATGGTACTTTGTACACCTTCCACCTTAATAACAATGTTACTTTTCAAGATGATCCGTGCTTTACGTATGGTAAAGGCAGAAAAGTGACCGCTAACGATTTTAAATACTCCATGGAGCAGTTGTGCACTGCTACTGCCGATAATGTTGTTTTTTCAATAACCTTTAAAGCAGCTGTTGAAGGCGCTAATGATTTCTTTGAAAGCAGTAAGAAAGGTAAACCTGCTGCAGGAATAAGCGGGATAAAGGTGTTGAACGATTCTACTATTCAAATTAAGCTTATTAAAAAGAACCCAATGTTCCTGAATATGCTTGCGGGCCCTGGTGGTTTTGTAGTAGCGCAGGAAGCAGTAGAAAAATACGGAAAAGGATTGCATGTTGGTACCGGTGCCTTTGTATATAGCCCTACAAGCGATTCAAACAGGCTGGTACTTACCGCTAACCCTAACTATTTTAGGACAGATAGCGCAGGAAACCAACTGCCTTATATTGATACTTTATTTATAAATTTTATTCCGGATAGAACGGATGAGTTTAAAGCATTTATAGCAGGTAAGCTTGATTATATTGTTAGTGTGCCTTCAACACAGGTTGATAAAATGGTGGAGCAGCAAATAGCCGATTTCCAACACAGGCCTCCAAAATATTTATTGGCTCGTATGCCTGAAATGTCGACCCAGTACTATGCATTCAATTTATCGAAGGCGCCTTTTAATGATATTAGGGTTCGTAAAGCTTTCAGTTTAGCTATCGACCGTAACAAAATTGTGAGCGAAGTATTACAAGGCGAAGCATTTGCTCCGGGATTACATGGCGTAACACCGCCTACTTTTATGTATGCAAGCAAGCCTGAAGATAATTACGACATATCGAACATTAAGGGCGATTCGCTGAATGTTGACCTGGCTAAGAAATTATTGAGCGAAGCAGGTTATCCTGATGGAAAGAAATTCCCGGTTGTATCGTTAGAATTAAATAGTGGGGGTGGAATTAATACCAGTGTTGCGCTTGAAGTACAAAAAGAATTAGAAACAAACCTGAATGTTCACATCAACTTTAACATTGCCAGCTTTAGTCAAAAGCTTGAAGATGGCAGGTATTTAAGGTTCGATATGATACGCTCGGGCTGGATAGCTGATTATCCAAACCCTGCGGATTTCCTTCAGTTGTTCCTAGGTGCTAACGTGCCAGATTCAATTGGTCAGCCTTCTTACTATAACATTACACGTTACAAAAACCCTGAGTACGATAAGTTGATCGACATGGGCCTTGCTGCTAATACCGTTGCTGAAGAATACAAATATTTTCAACAGGCAGAACAATTAGCAATTAACGATGCACCTATTATTGTGCTTTGGTACGATCAAAATTATAGTCTTACTCGCTGGCCTATTATGGCTCTTTATCCAAATTCTATGAACTATGTAGACATGTCGTGTGTTTACATTGATGAAAGAATGGCAGCAGAAGGCAGGGCTGATTCAGCTAAGAAAAAATAAACGTGATTAAAAATACTCCTATATGGATTCGTACTGTGGCATTAACCATGCTGCTTGCTATGGTCTATTATTTTGCGGGGTATCGTATTGTTTATTTTATGCTTACTAAGGATGCAAAATCATTTGCATCGGCTGAAATAAAAAATAAAAACACACGCAAGGAAACGTTGGTTCTTAGCAAGGCAGAATTTGCCAGTGCAAAGTGGACCGAAGAAAACAAAGAATTTTCATATAATGGACAATTGTATGATATCATCAATATTTCGAAGACGGCTGATAAATACACTGTATTAGCCTATGCTGATAAGAATGAAACACAACTGGTAAAGGCATTGAATGATTTCGTGAAACAATTATTCCCTGCCGATAATAGTAAGAAGAATAAAAATGCTGAAAGCGTAATTGTGGCATTGCAAAATGAATACTTGCCGCTGAACGCAATTAAAATACTAATACCTGATGCAACCCAAGTGGTGTATCACAAGCAAGCTTTAAATGGCGAATCTTTATGCTGCCATTTAAGTACCTGGCGTCCTCCGTCCTGCTAAGTAATTCTTTATTACACATTCTTAATTGAATGTAACGTGCCCTTCTACCCGATGGTAGATAGGAGAGAGGATTCTTAACAGACAATCTTAATTTATTATGAGAACTATTAAAACAATACTATTTATTGCTTGTTTATTTGCCGGTATATCATCATTTGCGCAAAACTCACTCACCGGAAAAATTGTTGATACTATTAATAATGCCGCATTACCGGGCGCTATAGTATATATCCCCGATTTGAAAGTTGCAGCACAGAGTGACGCTGACGGAAAATATACATTGGAAAATATACCTCAGGGTACTTTTGTTGTTGAGGTACATGTTTTAGGTTACAAAGTAATTTCCGGCCCAATTAAAATTGAGGGCGTAGTAACACAAAACTTTACTCTGGTAGCTTCTGAATTTCAGGAAGACGAAGTAGTTGTAACCGGTAACTCTAAAGCGGCAGAGGCAGAACATAACCCGCAGCCCATTGCCGATGTAACCAATGAATATATTAACCAGCACTCTTCTACAAATGTTATTGATGCCATAGCTACAACACCCGGTGTAGCTGCAATTACTGACGGGCAAAGTATTGGTAAGCCAATTATAAGGGGCTTAGGGTATAACCGCGTACTGACAATTAATGATGGTGTTGAGCAGGTTGACCAGCCTTGGTTTGATGAGTTTGGTATTGAAGCTGACCCAGATGCAGTGAACAGATATGAAATTTTGAAAGGCCCGGGTTCACTGGCGTATGGTTCTGATGCTATTTCTGGTGTATTGAACCTTATACCCGAAGACCCACTGCCGGCAGGACAAACAAAGGGTGATGTTTTATTTAATTATCAAACTAATAATGGATTGATAAATAATATGTTTCACCTTGCAGGAACATCCATGAGCGGAATATCGTGGAGCGCACGGGTTGATAATATTATGGCGCATGCCTACCAAAATCCTTATGATGGTTATGTATTGAATTCACAATTCAGTAACTTTAATGCCGATGGAACTATTGGTATACATAAAAAATGGGGATACTCACAATTGCATGCCAGCTATTTTTATATGAATACCGGTATAGTAGATGGAACAAGAGATTCTGCCGGAAACCAGCTGATGCCTGTATATTATCCTGGCATGACACCAACTCCTCCATTCCCGTTTGCTTATGTAGAACATAACCAACAAGATCAAAAAACGTATACGCCGTTTGTTATTTACCAATATATTCATCACTATAAGTTTGTTTGGGATAATAGCATTGCAGTGGGCGACGGTGCAATTAAAGCCATATTCTCATACCAACGTAATCAGCGTGAGGAAATGAATGACCCTACACAACCGAATGTGCCTATCATTTATTATAATTCAAATGCGGTTACCTACGATGCACGCTATGTTGCCCCTCAAATAGGCAATTTTAATTTCTCGGCCGGTGCAAACGGTGTTTATCAAAACTCTCAAAGTCTTGGCCTGGTGCAGTTAATACCGAACTATCATTACTTGCAGATAGGTGGTTTTGCAATAGCCAGCGAAAAACTTGGAAAGCTTAACCTGAGCGGAGGTGTTCGTTATGATACAAGGACATTTACCGGTGAAGAGCATTGGGTTTCTACTGATACCCTTACGCCACAGGTACCTGTTGCTCCTAATTCTCCAAACTCATTTGAAGAGTTTCACCCGTTTACTACTGTATTCAGTGGTGTGTCGTGGAGCATAGGTGGAACTTATGACATAAACAAAAACATGTATGTTAAAGCTAACATAGCACAAGGCTGGAGAGCGCCTAACGTTAACGAATGTGGTGCTGATGGTGTGCATGACGGTACTGTTGTATTTGAGGTGGGTAACAATACCATTAAACCTGAAACAAGTTTAGAAGAAGATGTTGCTTTTGGTATAAATTCAAAAGATGTGAATTTTGAAATTGATGGTTTTGTAAATACGATACACAACTTTATTTATGCTAAAGGATCAGATTCAGTAAGCAACTTGTTGAGTGTAAATGGAACACTATTCCCTGACGCACCTGTATTTAATTATGTGAACGGGAACGCCCAACTTGAAGGTGGTGAAATAACATTGGATGTTCATCCTTCAGGATTGAAGTGGTTAGAAGTTAACACTACCTTAAGTTATGTTACGGGCGGCTTAACTGGTATTACTGATTCTACAAAATACCTGCCGTTTGTACCTCCAATGCGTGTTACAGGAGATCTGATCTTCCACTTGGGTAAAGTTTGTTCTTTCATTAACGATGCATACCTGCGGTTTGGCGTTATGAGTGTGGCACAACAAAGTAATGTGTACAGAGAAGCTGCTATATACACTGCATTAAGCTCTTCAACAACTCCTTATGAATATGCCGCCAGCCAAAATGCAGAAGCAGGGTATACCTTGTTCAATGCGGGGTTAGGAGGCCATATTTTAAATCATAAAGGTAAAGAAGCCTGCGAGCTTTATATAATTTGCAATAACCTGTTCAATACCGGCTATATGGATTACATGAGCCGCTTTAAATACTACCCTGTAAACCCGGCTACCGATAGAGTAGGTGTGTTTAACATGGGCAGAAACGTTAGTTTCAAACTTATTATTCCAATTAATTTTACAGTAGATAAGACTGCTGCTGACAAAGAATAATAGTTTGATTTTAATTTAAGAATCCCCTTACTTAACAGTGAGGGGATTTTTTATTTGCTAAGCAACGGCATTTGCTCAGGCAGGTTGCAGGCATTGCATATCTGGCATTTGGTTTTCGATAACCATAGTGCATTGTCGCTAAGCTTAGGGTCGGTAAATTTAACGCCACTAATAAGGCTTTGGCGCTTAATAGGGTCAGTGAGCAAATACTTTATAGCACGGAAAGGCACACGCTTTAAATACTCTTTCGTGTTTGGGTAATTGGTAATAAGCCGGATGCACAAATTATCAAGCCCCTGTTCAATGGTTTTTTGTTCAAACACTTCAACTTCGCAGCCATAACCAATTATAATAGCATCGCCGCCCCATTCGTGCGCCAGGGAATATAACAGTGTCTCACTCCGTAACTTCACGGTTAAAATACAATCCTTCTCAAGTTCGGTTGCTTTATAAACTTTTAACTTTTCATTTTGTAAATCAATAATGTAATAAACAGAGTTACTATAATCAGTTAACTGAATGGCATACTTAATATCCTTACGTTTTTCTTCAGGTATTACGTAGAGTTTCTTTTCTGCATGCTCTTTCAGTTTGTTGAATACAACTGCTGCATCAGCATCACTTATTTTTTTCTTCTCTTTCTTTTCTGCAATCTCTACTGGGTACATCTCATCTATCAGGTGTGTTAATCCTTCAGCCTGTATACTTGGGCGATAAGGCGATGATAAATTGAACTTGCCATTTTCTATCGAATCTCCCGGATACATATCTATCACTTCGGTACTGGTGGCGCGGTTGCCCATGTAACTCTTAAAGTACGCTTCTATCTTATGGCGTGGGAATTTGGTTTCATTCATCCAGCGCTGCTCCTCGTCCAATAAAACAAAATCGCTGGCAAACGGTATGGCATAGCGGGGTTTTAGCAGTGCCATTATTTTGCAGAAGTTATTTAAAAAGAAAAGCTCACGTGTCTTTGCAATCTCAACATCGTCCTTGCCTTTAAACTTAAAGCAGTTAGGGAAGTACGATGCACCACCATAGCTACTGAAAACATAATCAATCTTCTTCCAGCGTTTGTGTATCTTGTCGGCTATCTTCTCTATCAGTACTTGTGGTGCGGAGTGTAAGGCATCGTTCACATCTACCAATACTTCGCCTTCGTGCTCTATAACTATTATGTTATCGAGGTTGTTCGAAAAATAAGTAACGCGTGTATCTTTATTAAGCTCATAGGTCCTTTCATTAACGGCCTCTTTAAAATGTTTAAAGCCTAGGTGGTTAAAGAACCCTTCAGCACCATCGTACCAACTGTAAGGGTAAAACACCTCTGCCTTTTTATCAAACAGGCTAAGGCTTTCAGGGTGCATGTGGTCCTCGTGGCCGTGGGAGTATAGTATATAGTCGGCATTAAGTGCGGGGGTATAGTCAACCGGCTTAGGGAACAGATACCACTGCCCGCAATAGGCCGAGCCTTTTACCCAAGGGTCGGTAACTATCTTTAGCTCGTTAGCCTGAACCAGCATGGCTGCGTGCCCTATATAACTCACCTTTAACATAGGGCAAAGTTAGTACATTCTATACCCATCATCCTGATAAATATCATGCCCTAGCGGCCCCACCTAAATCCTCCCCATAAGGGAGGACTTAAAGACATTTAACCCACCTACGCCTCCCCAATGGGGAGGTTGGGAGGGGCTGCTAAATAACAATGAAAATAACAATAGAATTAACAATGACGCACCCTCTGAACCCCCTTATTGACAAGGCCTCCATTGTTAATAACAATGATTTACAATAAAGTGCCTAATTAATTGATTATCAATATATTACATAAGTATTTGGTAATCAGTATATTGCTAAATAAGATTGCAACTTAATCTGCCCCACCTAAATCCACCCCTAGAGGGGCGGACTCATGGAATATTATTCCTAGAATCTTCCCCTCAAGGGGAAGGTTTGGAAGGGGCAGTTTGGGGAGGGCAGATTAGAAGGGGTGTTTTATAACAGGTGAGAACCCATCTTATTGGCGACTTTGACAAATTTGGAATAACTAATAACGATTATGAAGATTTTTTTAAGAATCGAGCAAAATGGGTGAGTAAAGAATTGTCAAAAAGAATAATTGAACAGAAAACGGGGGCTGAACCTCAAGAAGAGAGCCTTGTTGAAGACGAGCAAGCAAATACGATAATGTAAATAGTGTTTAATATAATTACTCAATTAGACATGTATAGGGCGACCCTGTTCAAAAAACCTAATTAAAAACCCTACATCAAGCACCACGTTTTCAAAAAACGATATATTTGCCGCGTTAATCCCATTATATGGCAAAAGTAACCATCGACGGTATAGAGATAGAAGTTCCAGACGGTACAACTATATTGAATGCTGCGCGTATGATAGGAGGCAAAACAGCCCCTCCTGCTATGTGTTACTATAGCAAGCTTAAACAAACCGGTGGCTATTGCCGCACATGCCTGGTAAAGGTTGCAGCAGGTTCTACTAAAGATCCTCGCCCAATGCCTAAACTGGTAGTATCGTGTTCAACCCCTGTGCAAGATGGTATGGTGGTACAAAACATGACCTCGCCCGAAGTATTGGAAGCGCGTAGGGGAGTGGTTGAGTTTCTGCTTATTAACCACCCGCTCGATTGCCCAATTTGCGATCAGGCAGGCGAATGTAAATTACAAGACCTTGGTTACGAACATGGATTGGAAAAGACTCGTTATGAGTTTGGCCGCCGCAAGTTCGAAATGGTAGATATAGGAGATAAGATAAAGCTCCACATGACCCGCTGTATACTTTGTTACCGTTGCGTGCGTGTAGCCGAACAGCTTACCGACAAGCGTGTGCATGGTGTAATGAACCGCGGCGATGTGGCTGAAATAAGCACTTATATAAGCAACGTTATCGAAAATGATTTTTCGGGTAATGTTATAGATGTGTGCCCTGTGGGTGCGCTGACAGATAAGACCTTCCGTTTTAAGAGCCGTATTTGGAACGTGAAACCTATGGATGCCCACCGCGATTGCAAAAAGTGCAGTGGCAAAGCAGTAGTATGGTACCAGGGCGAAGACATTTTAAAGGTATCGGCCCGGAAAGATAAGAACGAAGAGATTGAGCAATTCATTTGCAACGAGTGCCGTTTTGATAAGAAAAAGACTGCTGATTGGGTAATCGAAAAACCTACTCACATCGACGACCGTTCTGTTATTGCACAAAACCATTATGAACATTTGAAAGAGCTGAAGATGGGGCATGCGCATCTTGTTAAAAAATTACCGGACTCAAATTCTTCAGAAAGTAAATAGCAACTATGACGTTTACCGCCTTTCTATTATATAAAGCATTATTGGTACTAATAGTATTTACCATTTCGTTGGTAATTGCCATGTACTCAACCTATGCCGAACGTAAGGTGGCTGCCTTTATGCAAGACCGTTTGGGCCCTAACCGTGCAGGGCCGTTTGGACTGTTACAACCGCTGGCCGATGGTGTAAAAATGTTTATGAAAGAAGAAATTATTCCTACTGTATCAAGCAAGTTTTTGTTCATTCTAGGCCCGAGTATTGCCATGTTTACTTCTTGTATTACAGGTGCTGTAATTCCATGGGGTCCTGCGCTGCATATTGGGGGTAATGTTTACCCGCTGCAGGTAACCGATATTAATATTGGCATCCTTTACATTATGGCCATCACATCTATCGGTGTATATGGTATAATGATCGGCGGTTGGGCATCGAACAACAAATATTCGCTGTTAGGTGCATTGCGTGCATCAAGCCAAATGATAAGTTACGAAATTGCAATGGGGCTTGCTATTATTGCATTGGTAATGCATACCGGCACACTAAGCCTTAATAAAATTGCAGCTATGCAAACAGGCTGGCACTGGAACATTGTTTACCAACCATTGGGCTTCGTTATATTTTTAATTTGTGCTTTTGCTGAAACCAACCGTACACCATTCGATTTACCAGAAAGTGATTCAGAATTAATTGGCGGTTACCACACCGAATATAGTAGTATGAAACTTGGTTTCTACCTCTTTGCCGAATACATTAATATGTTCATTTCATCGGCTATTATATCTACCCTTTACTTTGGCGGTTACCACATGCCGTTCATCGAAAGGCTGGGAATGCCTGAAAATTTAGCAGCCATTCTAGGCGTTGTTTTCTTATTCGCAAAAATATTCTTCTTCATATTCTTCTTTATGTGGGTAAGGTGGACCCTCCCACGTTTCCGTTACGATCAGCTGATGAATTTAGGCTGGAAAGTTTTAATACCTTTGTCAATGTTTAATATAGCATTGACGGGTACATTGATGTGGTTTTTTGGAAGATTACACTAAACAAAGAGGTTAAAAAATGCAAGCGTTAACAACAAGGGCCAAAGTAGCAGTAAACAAAAAAATGTCGTTCAAAGAACGCATGTATATACCTGCTATTTTAGGCGGACTTTCTATCACCTTGCGCCATTTCTTTAAAAAGAAAGTTACCATACAATATCCTGAACAGACCCGCGAATTTGCGCCGGTTTACCGTGGCCATCACGTTTTAAAGCGTGATGAGAACGGAGCTGAACGTTGCACTGCCTGCGGACTTTGTGCCGTTGCCTGCCCTGCCGAAGCCATTACCATGGTTGCTGCAGAACGCAAAAAAGGTGAAGAAGCGTTATACCGCGAAGAAAAGTACGCTGCTGTTTACGAAATAAATATGTTGCGTTGCATCTTCTGCGGCCTTTGCGAAGAAGCCTGCCCTAAGGAAGCTATATTTTTAACCGACGAAATGGTACTTACCGATTACGCACGTAAAGGCTTTGTACACGGAAAAGATAAATTGGTTGAGCCAATGGATAAGGACAAACGCATTGACGTATCGAAGCGCCAGACCAAAGAAGTAGCTGAGTTTAAAACACACCCTGAGTTTGCACACAACCAGGTTTATACCAAATCACTTAAATAAAGCATGACCGCGGATCATTTACAAAAGTATCTCTTCCTTATTTTGGGCATGTTTGCGGTGCTATCGGCGCTTATGGTGGTCTTCACCAAAAACCCGGTGCATAGCGTACTGTATTTAGTGCTTACCTTTTTTGCCATCAGCGGCGAATATATTTTGCTGAATGCCCAGTTTATAGCCATTGTAAATATTATAGTGTATACCGGCAAATACGCCTGCTGCAATTAAGCCAACGTGCGCGATGGATGAATACGCAATAAGTCTCTTAATATCGCTACGTGTAATTGCAATTATAGAAGCATATATTACACCTATAATAGCTAACCACATGGCATACTCACCATATTGGGCGAGAGCTAATGGAAGCGCAGGAATCATCCAGCGGATAACTCCGTAAATACCCATCTTAAGCATGATACCCGCCAATAACATAGTACCTTGCGTAGGCGCTTCGGTATATGTATCAGGCTGCCAGGTATGCAATGGAAACACCGGCATTTTTATACCGAATGCTAAAAAGAAGAATAGGAACAATATGCCTTGTGTTGAAACATCAAGCGAACGGCCTGCTTTATATAACTCGCCAATTTCGAACGTATGTGATTGTGTGTGCAGGTATAAATAGATAAGTGCAACCAACATGAACAAACTACCTGCAAGTGTATAGATGAAAAATTTCAAAGTTACTCGTACCCTGTGTTCGCCACCCCAAAGCAGACAAATAAAATAGATAGGTATCAGCGCTAATTCCCAGAAGATGTAGAATAAGAATCCATCTAACGAAACGAATACACCAATGAGCGCCATTTCCATAAATAGTATGAGCGAATAGAAAACAGGTGTACGTGTTTCGCTTTGTACTACTGAAAGAATAATTAACGGAACTAAGAATGTAGTAAGCAATACCATCAGCATTGATATGCCATCCATACCAATTTTAAAGTTGATGCCCATTGAAGGTATCCAAGCCACATTGGTTACATATTGGTAATCGGCTGAATTTGGAAACTGAATAAATGTAACAAGGCAAACTACAAATGCAAGCAGCGATGTAGCCACAGCAAATTTTTTACCATGCTTGCGTGGTACAAACAGCTGGGCTATTGCAGCAATTAAAGGTATAAGTATGAGTATTGCTGTCTGCATATTACATCATCTTAAAAAATATCATTAGCACTACGCCCACCACCATTACAAAAATGTAAAAGTCAACATTACCGGTTTGTAACTGGCGCAATAAGCCACCTGCCCAGTTCACAAATGTTCCTGTCTTATTTACTATGCTGTCAATAAACCTGCTTTCAACAATGCTTTCAAGGAAGCCTGAAATTTTATCAAGCGGCTTGGTAATAACTGCGCTGTAAATTTCATCTACATAATACTTATGATAAAGTAAGCTCTGCACCGCAGGCATCTTTTGATTATCAGCCAAGGGAAGTTCTTTGTTCTTGTCGTATTTCATATATGCCCAACTGATGAATAGCACTGCAGCAATTACCGCAACAATCATTAACGACATTTCAGAAACCGATGAAGAGCCACCCATTTCAGAAAGCATTTTTATAGGCGAAGCAGAAAATACCGGCTCAAGGAATTTATCGAGACGGTTTGAACCGCCTAAAAATTCAGGTATACCTACAAAACCGCCAATAGCAGAAAGTATGGCCAATATCACTAACGGAATGGTCATTACTTTCGGTGACTCATGTGCATGTACTTTATCTCCGCCACGGAAACCGCCTGTAAATACTAAGAAGTAAAGACGGAACATATAGAAGGCTGTCATCATTGCGCCTATTAAGCCCATGAACCAGAAGAACTTATTAGTAGCGTATGCATGTGCCAGAATATCATCCTTAGAGAAGAAGCCCGAAAAAGGAGGAATACCCGATATAGCTAATGTACCTATCAAGAAGGTTATCCATGTAATAGGCATTTTAGATCTCAGTCCACCCATTTTACGAATGTCCTGTTCGCCACCCAAGCCGTGTATTACGCTGCCTGCAGCCAGGAACAATAATGCTTTAAAGAAAGCGTGTGTCATTACGTGGAACACCGAAGATGAGAATGCCCCAACACCCAGTGCAAGGAACATATAACCCAACTGGCTAACGGTTGAATAAGCCAATACTTTTTTAATGTCGTTTTGTGTGAGTGCTATAGTAGCAGCAAACACCAATGTTATTGCACCGGTAAGTCCTACAACAAACATACTGGTTGGTGCCAATGCATACAACACACCCGAACGGGCTACCATATAAATACCCGCAGTAACCATGGTTGCAGCGTGTATAAGTGCTGATACAGGAGTTGGACCCGCCATTGCATCGGGCAACCAAGTGTATAATGGTATTTGAGCGCTCTTACCCATTGCGCCAACAAACAATAACAATGTAATAGTTGTAATTACCGCGTTGCCGCTAAAGAATCCGTTTGATTGTGCGAATACAGTTTTGTAATCAGTTGTGCCGAATGTTTTAAAGATAAGCAGCATACCCAGCAAAAAGCCAAGGTCACCAATACGGTTCATGATGAAGGCTTTCTTAGCCGCATCGTTATATGATTTGTTTTTGAACCAGAAACCGATGAGCAGGTAAGAACAAAGTCCTACACCTTCCCAACCAACGAACATTAAAATATAGCTTGAGCCCATAACGAGCATAAGCATAAAGAATATGAACAAGTTGAGGTATGCAAAGAATATGTTTTGGTTATCATCATCGTGCATGTACCCAACCGAGTAAACATGGATGAGGAAACCTACACCGGTAATAATAAGTAAGAATAAACAAGAGAGCGGATCGATCAAGAATGCGAAGGATGCTTTAAAACTTCCTGCAGTAATCCAATCGGCAATATGCACCTCGGTGCCTTCGGCAGGCACATTCATAAACATAATAACTGCAACTACAAAAGATGTAAGCAAAGCGCCGCAGGCAATAAGCCCCGCTAAACTCCTAGATAGCCTTTTGTTAAGCAGCGCAATAATGATGAACCCAATTAACGGGAACAACGGAATTAAGCCTGCTATTTGTTGTATAATATTCATTTATCCTTTAAGCCTGTTAAGTATATCTATATCTACCGATTTGGTATTGCGGTACATTACCACCAAAATAGCTAAGCCTACAGCAATTTCTGCCGCGGCCACCGCCATGGTAAAGAACACGAACACCTGCCCTGCTGCATCGCCGTGGTATGCTGAGAAAGCTACGAACAGCAAGTTAACTGCATTCAGCATCAACTCGATTGACATGAAAATGATAATAGCATTGCGGCGGTAAAGCACACCCATAACACCAATGCAGAACAAAATGCTGCTTAGTATAATGAACCAGTCTAACGGAATACCTCTTATCTCTTGACTCACTTTGTTATTTATTTAGAACGCAGATGACGCTGATTGTTTATGATTCAATATGATCTTATTTGCAAATACCTTTCTACTTATTTCGGGTTCTCTTCCAAAGTTCAATAATAACCCAACCTCAATATCAGTTGCTTTTAAATAATTTATAAGCTGGCATTCATGCTCATCGCACAATACTTCAGCCGCTTTAAGTTCAACTATTACGCATTCGTTTACAACTAAGTCAGCGTAATATTCTCCTACTTCTTTTCCTTCGTATCTTACACTAATTGGCTTTTGCTTCTCCACTATTAATCCCATTTCCCGCAATTCCATGAACAATGCATTCTCATAGACTTTTTCCAGAAATCCATAACCAAGTGTATTATAAACTTTATAATACCCTTTAATGATCTTTTCTGTTATATCGCTATGTTTATAATTATCAGTGTTCATCTTAAGCAATCTGCGTCATCAGCGTTCTATCGTTATTTGATATCCTTTTTGCCGAGCATTACTGCACCAACCATGGCTGCCAAAAACAGTATCGACGATACTTCAAATGGCAATAAAAACTGGTGGAATAACACATCTGCAAGGTTTTCAATCAGCCCTTTGCCGCCCGAATATGGTGTGGCAATGGCATTATCGGCTGCTTTTAATGAGCCTACAACAACAATAAGTAAGAGGCCGCTG
>JABDHI010000054.1:15445-16840 GCA_013285655.1 Bacteroidota bacterium | reverse complement strand
TGTCCTACTTCAGGCATTTCATATGATGAACCTGCACCTAACCTATTTTCGTTTAACTCTCCTTACGGGGCTTGCCCTAATTGTAACGGGCTTGGTGAAGTAGCACAAATAGATGCAAAAAAGATAATACCTGACACCAGCAAATCGATCAACGATGGTGCTATTGCACCCGTAGGTAAAAAGAAAGACAATTGGATATTCCGACAGCTAGATGCTATTGGAGAAAAGCACGGCTTTACTCTTGATACACCTGTAAACAAAATACCTGAAGAAGCTATACATACTATTTTATATGGCACCGACGAAATATTAAAAGTACGTGAAAGCCTTAACAGCAATGCCCACAGTTATGCATTGAACTTTGAAGGTATAGTTAACTTTATTGATCGTCAGCGCCAGGATAGCGATACTCCCGGCCTCAATGAGTGGGCAGCAGGTTTTATGAATAAAGTTACCTGCCCGGAATGCAAAGGAACACGGTTAAAGAAAGAGGCGCTTTACTTTAAGATTGATAATAAAAATATAGCTGAATTAGCTAACCTCGATATTATAGCTCTGTATGATTGGTTCCTAACTGTTGAAGAAAAACTGACAGCCAAAAACAAGGTTATTGCTAAAGAAGTACTAAAAGAGCTTAGAAGTAGGGCGCAATTCCTACTAAACGTAGGGCTTGATTACTTGACGCTCAATCGCAGTTCAAGAACATTATCGGGCGGCGAAGCACAACGTATACGGCTGGCTACACAAATAGGTTCTCAGCTGGTAGGTGTGCTATACATACTTGATGAACCGAGCATTGGACTGCACCAGCGAGATAATACAAAACTTATTGATGCACTGCAACAATTACGCGACATTGGCAATTCAGTTATTGTGGTAGAACATGATAAAGAAATGATGTTAGCATCGGACTGGATAATAGATATTGGTCCTGGCACAGGCATGCATGGCGGTAAAGTAGTTGCTGAAGGAACTCCTAAAAATTTTATTAAACAACCTGGACTTACAGCAGAGTTTTTATTGGGCAAAAAGCAAATAGAAGTTCCTAAAACACGAAGAAAAGGCAGCGGCAAAGAAATAGTATTGAAAGGTGCTAAAGGTCACAACTTAAAAAATGTAACCGCACGCTTTCCATTAGGTAAATTAATATGTGTAACGGGTGTTTCGGGTGGTGGCAAATCATCACTTATTAATGAAACCCTCTACCCTATTATCAATCATCACTTATACCGATCGGAGAAAAAGCCATTGGAATATGATTCGATAACCGGTATACAATACATTGATAAGATCATTGAAATTGACCAGGCCCCGATTGGCAGGACTCCTCGATCGAACCCAGCCACATATGTAAATGTTTTTGCTGATATACGCAATTTATTTGCATCATTACCC
>JABDHI010000054.1:0-15435 GCA_013285655.1 Bacteroidota bacterium | reverse complement strand
GTTTACGTACAATTGAAATGAATTTTTTACCTGATGTTTACGTAGTGTGTAACGAATGCAATGGTAAGCGCTATAACCGCGAAACACTAGAAGTAAGATTTAAAGGCAAGTCAATAAATGATGTTCTTAACCTTACTGTTGAACAGGCTGTAGATTTCTTCTCAGAGATTCCTTCTATCTCACAAAAAATAGTTACACTTAATCAGATTGGCCTTGGTTATGTTACCTTAGGGCAATCGTCCACCACACTTTCGGGCGGTGAGGCACAACGGACCAAATTAGCTACAGAATTATCTAAAAGGCAAACAGGCAATACATTATATATACTTGATGAGCCTACTACGGGCCTTCACTTTGAAGACATCAGGCTATTATTAGACGTATTGAATAAGTTGGTTGATTATGGTAATACGGTTATAGTTATTGAACATAATTTAGATGTTATAAAAGTTGCTGATCACATTATTGACCTTGGCCCAGAAGGTGGCTCAAAAGGTGGACAAATAATAACCGAAGGAACCCCCGAAGAGGTAATAAAGAATAAGAAAAGTCATACTGCTGTATACCTGGCAAAGGAACTCTAGTTTCAGCTTCTTAAATGCCTTCTAGGCTCGAGCATTTCCTTATATTTGTAATACATTTATTACATTAATGATAAACGACGAAGAACAAATTCAGAAAGCTTTCCAGGATAAATCGTGGAATGAGGTAAAAGCTACAGATTCATGGCAAATATTCAGGGTAATGGCTGAGTTTGTAGAAGGCTTTGAAAAAATGGCAAAAGTTGGGCCATGTGTATCTATATTCGGGTCTGCCCGTACAAAACCATCTCATCCGTATTATAAACTGGCATCTGAAATTGCGTTCAAACTTACACGTAATGGTTATGGCGTAATTACTGGCGGTGGACCTGGTATAATGGAGGCAGCCAACAAAGGTGCCAAGGCAGGTGGTGGAAGGTCTGTAGGGTTGAATATTACCTTGCCTATGGAGCAATCGCACAATCCTTTTATTGATCACGATAAGCTTATCAGTTTCGACTACTTCTTTGTTCGGAAGGTAATGTTTGTTAAATATGCTCAGGGCTTTGTTGTTCTTCCTGGTGGACTAGGTACACTCGATGAACTTTTTGAGGCACTTACACTAATACAAACTAATAAAGTAGCCCATTTCCCTGTTATTATGGTTGGTAAAGATTATTGGACAGGATTACTAAAATGGATAAAAGAGGAAATGATAGACCATGAAAAGAATGCAAGCGTTGAAGACCTTAATCTTTTTAAGGTTGTTGACACGGCTGATGAAGTAGTAGAACAGATCAACCTCTTCTACAGCAAATACCTGCTCAAGCCTAACTTCTAATCAGTATATTTGTTTTAATTAGTTTATCAATAAAATGCCGGCACTGTCAGTAATCCTTCCTGTTTATAACGAAGCCAAAGGCATCGATCAGTTGTTCAGTACAATTGAAAAATCATTGAGTAATTATGATTATGAAGTTATAGCAGTGAACGATGGGTCTAAAGATTCATCATGGGAAGAAATGAAAAAGTATGCAGCTAGAAGTACCAGAATTAAGCTTATTAATTTCAAACGGAACTTTGGCCAAACTGCAGCTATAAATGCAGGTATACAAGCAGCAACTGGAGATATATTTATATTACTAGACAGTGACCTTGAAAACGATCCTAATGATATACCAAAGCTTTTAGCAAAAATTGATGAAGGTTACGATGTGGTAAGTGGGTGGAGGAAGAACAGGTGGAAGGGCCAGTTCCTTACCCGTAAAGTACCGTCATTAGCAGCAAATGGACTGATAAGTAAAATATCTGGTGTCAAGTTGCACGATTACGGCTGCACATTAAAAGCTTACAACAGAGATGTAATTAAAGATGTTCGCCTATACGGACAAATGCACCGTTTTATTCCGGTATTTTGTAAATGGCAGGGTGGCAAGGTTACTGAAATACCAGTGAATTATCAGCCACGTCTCTATGGTAAAAGTAATTACGGGCTTTTTAGAATATACAAAGTAATACTCGATTTAATACTTATTAAGTTCCTCGATAAATTTATGCAACGGCCTATCCACTTTTTTGGAGGAGCTGGTATTTTATCATTTTTAGTAATGTTGCTTTCTGCAGCAGTTGCCATTTACTTTAAAGTAACGGGACAGAAAGATTTTATTCAAACACCACTACCTACTATTGCGGCCATGTTTTTTATTGTTGGTATACTAATGATATTAATGGGGATATTAGCCGAAATGCTTATGCGCACCTACTACGAAAGCCAGAATAAATTCCCTTTTACAATTAAAGAAAAGGTAAATTTTTAGTATGACCATTATTATCGATTCACAAGATAAGAAAACTGCGGATGCTTTCGCCTCTTCATGGAATCACTTACCTGGCGGTTCAGTATATACTGCACAACAATTTAACGATTGGTTTGAGCCGGTTACCCAAACAGATGTAGCAGGAAAAACGGTGCTAGAATTGGGATGTGGTAACGGAAGCTTATTATGCCATATGACTACCTGGAACCCTTCATTTATTGAAGGTGTTGATTTAGGAGATTCAGTATTGTCCTGTCAAAAGAATATGGCCCAAACAGGTTTCACCAATTACAAAATAACCCAACACGACCTAACCAAGTTTCAAGGCAACGGTTATGATCTGGTTTATTGTATAGGTGTTTTGCATCATTTAAAAAACCCCTTAGAGGGCTTTGAGTCAGTTTTGCGAAACACAAAACCAGGAGCGAAATTTCATTGCTGGGTATACGCTAAAGAAGGTAATGCGGTTATAATTTATATTGTAGATCCTATAAGGAGAGCAGTATCAAAACTACCATGGTGGTTTACCAAATACATCGTTGCAACTCCGCTTGTTGTTCCTTATTTTATTTACGCAAAGATCATTTCTACCTCTAAAACATTTAGAAAATTTCCATTATATGAATACTCTAGATGGATATCTAAAAGGAATTTTATGTTCTTCAGGCATGTAGCATTCGATCAATTAGTAACTCCTCAAACAGCTTACATTTCAAAAGACACTATTAAGGAATGGCTCAACAAGTATTCTGAAATAGATAAAAACTCTACTTATATTATTTTCAGGAATGGTAATTCGTGGAAATTTGGAGGAAAAAAAAACAGGCCTAAATGAAAACAAAACTTTCATCTTTCTTTTTAAGAGATTCTTTAGATGGCCGATTCTGGCTTATATTGGCTTTAATCTTTGTGTTGGGAATATTTAATCTCCTTCTTTTATTAAGAGGTTTTTCATCATTATTTTGCCGCATATAATATTTATTAGTTAAAAGAAAATCTGTTATTAAAACGAATAAATAATCCAAAAAACCGAATAGTACTAACAACATGTGTGGCATTGCAGGTTTTATTGGTAAGGGCAACAGAGAAGACTTAAAAAGTATGATTAATGCTATTAGTTATCGTGGACCAGACTACCAGTGTACAGAATTAATTGGAAATGTTGGACTTGCTCATGCACGCTTAAGTATTATTGACCTTAGCCCTGAAGCGCAGCAGCCTTTTTATACTGCGGATAAAACCATATCGATGGTATTTAATGGTGAAATTTATAATTACCTTGAGTTGAAGAAAGAGTTATTGAAACTTGGTAAATACAGCTTCCGTACCACATCAGATACAGAAGTATTAGTTTATCTCTATCAGGAATATGGTGAGAAGTTTTTAGAAAAGATTAATGGCATGTTTGCAATTGCTATTTATGATTTCAATAAAGAACAATTACTGCTGACAAGGGATAGGATGGGCAAAAAACCCGTATATTATTCAGTAATTAATGATACTTTAATATTCGCCTCAGAGCTTAAAGCCATTTTAAAACATCCACTCGTAAAAAAAGACCTGAACTATAACGCAATTAATGAGTATTTAACCTTCGATTATATTCCTACTCCTAATACTATCTTCAATAATATTTACAAGCTTGAAGCATCCCAATACTTGATATTTAAAGATGCCAAAATAACCAACAAACGCGCCTATTGGAAAGTAAACTTCACTGAACAAAACATATCATTTAGCGATGCTACGGCAACATTAGATGTACTACTCAATAACGCTGTTCGTGATAGATTAATGTCAGACGTGCCATTAGGTGTGTTTTTAAGCGGAGGGCTTGACAGTAGTACGGTTGCTTACTATGCCCAGAAAAATGCTAAAGTTCCGGTAAATACTTTTTCAATTGGTTTTTCAGAAAAGAGTTACGACGAAAGCGATTACGCTAAACTAGTAGCAAAAAAAATAGGCACCAAACATCACGAAGAGTTTCTATCAGCTTCAACATCTCTTACCTTAATACCTGATATTATAAGTAAGCTCGATGAACCTTTTGCCGACCCATCTATTATTCCAACGTACTTTTTATCAAAATTTACCCGTAAGCATGTAACAGTTGCTTTAGGCGGAGATGGAAGCGACGAGTTACTTGGCGGTTATCCTACATTTATCTCTGATAAATTCCTTAAAGCGTTTAGTTTATTCCCTAAATCGCTTATCCGTTCATTTTCAGCTTTAACCAACCTATTACCACCCAGCGATAAAAATATTAGCCTCGATTTTAAGTTAACCCAATTTTTTAAAGGCTTGGAGGAATCCAGTCAATACACCCATACTCTCTGGCTTGGTAGTTTTACGCCTTCATTAAAAAATAAGTTATTTACGGACAACATAAAAAAGACCATAAGCAATGGCAATGGTCTAACAAGTATTGACCGCTATTTAACCGACGTGCCAAATGCAAATAAATTTAATGTCTTACTTTATTCATACTACCGAACTTATTTATTAGAAGACATTTTAGTAAAGGTAGACAGAGCAAGTATGTACAACTCGTTAGAAGTGCGAGCACCATTTTTGGATGTAAATGTTGTAGAATTCCTGAATACCTTGCCTAAAGAGTATAAGATACAAGGGTTTAACGGCAAACGTATTTTAAAGGAATTAATGCGCAATAAACTGCCAAATGAAATAATTGAACGCCCTAAAAAAGGCTTTGGTATACCGGTTTCATTGTGGTTACGAAATGAGTTAAGAGAAACCATGGAGTATTATCTTTCCGAAGAAAGGATAACCAGGCACGGCATATTTGAATACTCCTATATAGAACGATTAAAAAAGGAGCATTTAGCATTAAAACACAACCACCGCAAACTTTTATGGAATTTGTTGGTATTTGAAATGTGGTACGATAACTTTATGTAATTTCCGTACCTTTAAGGATTGACATCTACCCCATGAAAGTATTAATTACAGGTTGTGCAGGTTTTATTGGTAGCCATTTATCAGAATATTGCCTAAGCCAAGGGCACGAAGTTGTTGGTATAGATAATTTTGATTCTTTCTATAGTTCTTTACAAAAGAAAAGCAATCTCAGCTTTTCTTTAAAAAACTCCAGGTTCGCCTTTTTCGAGGGCGATATTACGGATATCAATACTCTTGTAAAACTTCCTGAGGGCATTGAGGCCGTAATACACTTAGCTGCTAAAGCCGGGGTGAGGCCATCTATAATTAACCCTTTAACCTATACACACACTAATATAACCGGAACACTTACTGTTTTGGAATGGATGAGGCAACGAAAAATCAACAAAATGGTATTTGGTTCATCAAGTAGCGTGTATGGTAATAATAAAAAAGTTCCCTTTTCTGAAACCGATTTAGTTGATTTTCCCATATCACCTTATGCATTTACAAAAAAAGCCTGCGAATTACTAAATCATACGTATCATCATTTACATGGTCTTGATATAATCAATCTCCGTTTTTTTACAGTTTATGGTCCTCGCCAACGCCCAGATTTAGCAATTCGTAAATTTGTAGAATTAATTTCCAGTGGCAAGCCTATCCAATTATTTGGTGATGGTAGCACTGCCCGTGATTACACTTATATTGATGATATAAGAGATGGCATTTATAATGCGCTAAATTATACTGTATCCAACAAAAATGTTTTTGAAACATTTAACATTGGTAATAGTCATCCGGTAAAACTTATAGAACTCGTTAATTGCATTGGTAATACGCTGAATAAAAAACCAATTATCACTTACACTTCCATGCAACCGGGTGATGTAGATATAACTTTTGCCAATATTGAAAAAGCAAAAATAATATTGAACTACAATCCTAGTACATTATTAAATGATGGTATCAGAAATTTTGTAAACTGGTTCAAGAATGACGCAATTATTGAGTAAGTTTTTCCTAAAGGATCCGGGCAAATGGTATTTCTGGATGTTAATGGCTTTTATTTGTAAAGGATTATTTTTTATCTTCTTGCTTAGTAAGCAGGAAATAAATTCCATTCCTGGTTTTTGGGGTGAGACTAGTGGTGATACGAATGACTACATAACCTCCATCAATAATTTTATGGCTACCGGCAGCTACAGCCCTGACTATAGAATGCCGGGGTATGGTTTAATTTACCTACCCTTTGCACTCATATTCAGTAAACCAATGGCATATAATTTCCTCATTTTATTTCAGTTTACAGTTGCAGCATTTTCAGTTTATCCTCTGGCATTAATTGCAAAATATATTTCTAAATCTTCAACCATTTTTTATTTAACGTTTTACTTATATATAATAAGTACTTTTTGCAGCATTTTCGATTCCTCATTACTTACAGAAAGTTTTGCCACAGCTTTCCTGATATTCTCTGTTTTCTTTTTTCTTAAAGGGACTCAAGAGAGAAAAAAAATTTGCTATTTTCTGCTTTCAGGAATATTTCTGGCCTGGGTTATTTCTTTGCGCCCCGTATATGCACCACTATTAGTATTATATTCCTTAGTACTACTTGTTGGTATATTAAAAAAACAGCTGCAAGCATCCTGGTACTGCGTCTCTTGTATAGTACTACCTTTCGTGCTGTGCGATACCTTATGGATAATAAGAAACTACAAAGCTCACACTGAATTTATACCGTTGATAAAAATGTATTCGCCTGATATTGAAAGCTCATATAAGCCCCCACTCATAAATTTCGTGCAGAGTTGGGGTGGTAGTGAAGTATGGTGGGAACCCTCGGCAGAAATAAGGTGGTTTGGAATTCCACAGGAGCGAATTCCAGGGCAAAGGCCAATACAAAATTATAATATTTCACTGCCAGATTATATCTACACTTCACAATTTAATTACGACTCCCTTCTTCTTGTCAAAACATTAATCACAGAATATATTTCGGTACGGAATGATAGTCTGAATAAGGCTAAAGCCAGCACATTGTTATCGTCTATAGGAACAAAACTCAACCTATATACTGTTTCTATAAAGAAGGAAAAACCCTTTCTTTATTACGTTACGGCACCACTAATCTTAACCCGAAAATTTCTTATAAATTCAGGAACATGTAATTTATTTGACAAGCCCTATAATGAACTATCTCCCGCTGAAAGTTTCTTTAAACTATTTTTCTCCTTATTTTATATATTTATATTGATGTTTGGTTTAATGGGAATATTGCTTTTTGCGAGAGAGAGCATTAAATTAACGCCAACAAGTTTAGTTACAGGTATTATTCTTTTTACAATCATAATACATCCAGTTATTCTAAGAAAATGTGAAACGAGGTATTTTGTTCCTGCCTACCCGTTTATGCTTTTATGCGCCGCATATTCACTTAATTGGATATATAATAAATTGAAAACTCCAGGTTACTCAGCGGTAGAATTATAAATCCTATCAACCTGCAACTTATATCTTTCCATTATTACTTTACGCTTTAGGTCAAGCTTAGGAGTTGTTTCTCCGTTAGCTACGGTCCATTCATTAGCCAATAATTCGAACTTTTTTATTTGTTCAACGTGGCCAAAATTCACATTATACTTATCAAGCACACTGCGGTAAAGATCGTGTACATCCTTATTATGTATCAATTCATCTTTTGAAGTAAAAGGAATATCTTTCGATTTGCACCATATCTCAAGCTCGCTAAACTTAGGCACTATTAAAGCTGCAGCAAATTTCTGCCCATCACCTATCACCATAATTTGCTCAATATAACGCGACTCCTTCATCTTATTCTCTATAGGTTGCGGCGCTATATATTTCCCCCCAGATGTTTTAAGTAGAGCCTTCTTTCTATCTGTGATCTTCAGGAATCTGTTATCAATCAATACACCTATATCTCCGGTATGAAACCATCCATCAGCATCAATAGCCTCTGCCGTGCTGTCAGGGCGTTTATAGTAACCCCTCATAACGTTAGGCCCTTTGCAGAGTATTTCGCCATCTTCGGCAAACTTAACCTGTACATTTGGTATTACAGGACCTACCGTGCCAAAATACGATCCGTTAGGTTCTAATGTGTTAACTGCTATTACCGGGGATGTCTCCGTTAGACCATAACCTTCAAGTATTGGCATATTGGCGGCCCAGAATATTCTGGCCAAGCGAGGTTGCAATGCAGCACCACCTGAAACCACTAATTCTAAATTACCACCAACTGCAGCTGCCCATTTACTAAATACAAGTTTGCGCGCAATTGAAAGCTTAACTCCATACCACCACCCATTGGCACCATCATGCTCAAATTTAGCGCCCAAGCCTACGGACCAGAAGAACAACATCTTCTTTATACCTTTTAATCCACTGCCTGTAACCATTATCTTATCTACTATCTTTTCTATAACACGTGGTACGGCAACAAATACATGCGGTTTTACTTCCCTCAAGTTATCCCCTATTGTATCAATACTTTCAGCATAATAAATTGCAATACCAGAATATTGATACAAATAGTTGAGCATACGCTCATATATATGACACAACGGCAAAAAGCTAAGCGCCCTTGCAAATGGTTTTATAGGCACATAAGGATGCGAAGCAATAAGGTTAGTTACAATATTACTATGCGTTAGCATAACGCCTTTAGGCGTACCGGTTGTACCAGAGGTGTAAATTAATGTCGCAATATCAGAAGGCTGCACAGATTTCTTTAAAGCTTCCAGTTTTTCGGGTTGGGGGTTTTGTTCACCCAACTTTAAAACTTCGGTCCAGTGCGGTGCTCCTGCTATTTCATTAAAGGTGTATACATTCTTAATAGCCTGTATATTCTTAACTATTTCCTTTACTCGTTTATACAAAGCTTCATCAGAAACAAATACATATTTTACTTCTGCATCTTTAAATATAAACTCATAGTCAGAATCGCTAATGGTTGGATAAACAGGCACGTGCATTACACCTACCTGTAACATACCAATATCCATATAATTCCACTCAAAGCGGTTATTAGTCGATATAGTAGCAATGGTATCACCTTTATTAAGACCCATAGCCATTAAGCCATAGCTAATTTTATTAGAATTAGCAATGAATTCTTCCGTACTAATTGGTTTCCATTCGCCTTTTATTTTATTTACTAAAGCATCTGGCTTTGGAAACTTTTCGTGTTGCCAGTATGGAATATCGAATAACCGCGTTGGTTCTGCCATTTCTAGAAACAGTATTTGTTTTCAGCCAACATCTTAGTAGCTATTCTACGGCGTGCATCTTTGGTATTAAATGCATCTGTCTTGGTAAAGCGTTTAAGGCCCGAGAGCATAATACGTTGTTCATCGCCTTCAGCAAATGAACAGATAGCATCTCTTCCGGCTTTGCTAATTCTATCAGCAGAATCAAACAACCAGGTACGCATCATGTCAAGCAATAAAGCACATTCTTGTTCGCCCTTCATGCTTACCAGCTTTTCAACACGCAATTGCATTGATTCAGCCACATATATTTCAATAAGCATATCGGCAATGTTCATTACCACTTCTTGCTCGGTACCTAACTTGGTCATAAGCTTTTGTACTGCAGAACCTGCAACCATCAAAGCAGCCTTCTTAAAGTTCCTGATGTATTTCTTCTCGGTAGCAAATAAAGCTGTGTCAGGATCTCCAAAATCAGGGATTGACATTAACTCGCCCGATATTTTCATAGCAGGGCCCATCAAGTCTATTTCGCCTTTCATGGCACGTTTGATCATCATATCAACCGAAAGCATACGGTTAATTTCGTTGGTACCTTCAAATATTCTGTTGATACGTGCATCGCGGTAAGCCCTTTCCATAGGTGCATCAGCTGAATAACCCATACCACCATAAATTTGAACACCTTCGTCAACCACATAATTCAGGGTTTCTGAACCAAATACTTTCATTATTGCAGCTTCTACTGCATATTGCTCAATACCTTTCAGTATGGCTTTGCCATGTTCCATTCCACCTTCTGTAAGGCCTTCAATCACATCTTCCATATTGCGGCTGGCGCGATACAAAGCAGATTCGCAAGCAAAGGTGCGGATAGCTTGTTCAGCCATTTTGTGTTGAATAGCTCCATAAGTACCAATTGCTTTACCAAACTGAATACGTTGGCCTGCATATTCTACAGCCTTTGTAATTACTGTTTTGCAAGAACCTAATGCAGCTGCTGCAAGCTTAATACGGCCTACGTTCAAAATATTAACTGCTATCTTAAACCCATTTTCTCTTTCAGAAAGTAAGTTTTCAACCGGTACCTTACAATCGTTAAAGAATATCTGACGGGTAGAACTACCTTTAATACCCATCTTATGTTCTTCAGGGTTAAGGGTAATGCCACCAAACGTTTTTTCAACTATAAAAGCGCTCAGGTTTTTATCATCGCCGATCTTTGCAAACACTACAAATACATCTGCAAAACCACCATTGGTGATCCACATTTTTTGACCAGTGATAGAATAGTATTTACCATCAGCTGATAAGGTAGCCCTTGTTTTGCCAGAGTTAGCATCGGAACCAGAACCCGGCTCTGTTAAGCAATAAGAAGCTTTCCATTTACCTGAAGCAAGGTTAGGAAGATATTTTTTCTTTTGTTCTTCGTTACCATAGTATAGTATTGGAAGAGTACCGATACCCGTGTGAGCCGATATTGCCACAGCAAACGAATAGCCTGAACCAATAGCTTCAGTAGCTAACATACCTGTAAGGAAGTCCTTTTCAAATCCTCCGTATTGTTCAGGAATATTCAACCCTAAAAGGCCAAGCTCTGCAGCTTTGTCTAATATTTTTACCATCAGGCCTTCTTCCTGGCTGTCTATCCTATCCATAATAGGCCAAACTTCGGTTGCCAAAAATTCGTGGCACGACTGAGCGATCATTCGCTGTTCTTCCGTCCATTCTTCAGCGATAAAAATATCCTTGTAAGAAGATTCTTTTACTAAGAACTCTCCTCCCTTGATAGGGGTTTTAACTGCGGTAGCTTCCATTTTGTTTTGTATTGAATAATTAGTACTGAGATACTAGGTTTAAAGATAGTTAATTTCGAATTAGTTTAGAAGCTCAAATACACCTGCTGCTCCCTGGCCCGTGCCTACACACATGGTAACAACACCATATTTATTTTTACGGCGGCGCATTTCGTTAAATAATTGAACTGATAACTTAGCACCGGTACAGCCTAACGGATGTCCCAATGCAATAGCGCCACCATTAACGTTTACAAGATCAGGATTGATACCCAACTCACGAACAACTGCCAATGATTGTGATGCAAATGCTTCGTTCAATTCAAATAATTGTATATCGCTTAATTTCATGCCCGCAAGTTGCAATGCCTTTGGCACTGCAGCAACCGGACCAATACCCATAATACGTGGAGGAACACCTGCTGCTGCATAAGAAACAAGGCGTGCGATAGGTTTAAGGTTTAACTCCTTCACCTTCTTTTCTGACATTATCATAACAAACGCTGCTCCATCAGATGTTTGCGAAGAGTTACCCGCAGTAACGCTACCGTCGGCAGCAAATACAGGTTTCAATTTAGCCAATGCATCCATTGTGGTATCAGCACGGGCACCTTCATCGGTATCAACTATATAGTCGCGTGATTGTTTTTTACCTTTTTCATCTATATAGGTTTCTTTCACCGTAACAGGTACTATCTCATCTTTGAACTTTCCACCTTTTATGGCTGCAACAGCCTTTTGGTGAGAAGCGAAAGAGAAAGCATCCTGGTCTGCACGGGAAACTTTATACTCGTTTGCAACGGCTTCTGCTGTTGTCCCCATACCCCAATACCAATCAGGGTGAGTTAAACCAATTTCAGAATGTGGTACAATTCTCCAGCCACCCATTGGTATAAGCGACATTGATTCTGCACCACCGGCAATAATACAATCGGCCATGCCCGAACGAATCTTTGCGCTTGCAATAGCAATAGTTTCGAGGCCTGATGCGCAATAACGGTTAACCGTCATTCCCGGAACTTTATCTGTATTAAAAGCCATGAGCGATATTAAACGACCCATGTTAAGACCTTGCTCTGCCTCAGGCATTGCATTACCTACAATCAGGTCATCAATATCATCTTTATTCAGATTGGGTACTGAAGCAATAAGGTGTTGTAATACACTTACTGCAATATCATCAGGGCGAGTAAACCTAAATTTACCTCTTGTGGCTTTACCTACTGCCGATCTGTATCCGGCTACTATATATGCTTCCATATGCTTATTTTAAAATAAGAAGTCAGTTATTAATTTCTTAAAATTTTTCCTCCGGTCAAAATACTTTGTATGCGCTCCAGGGTTTTCTTTTCACCACAAAGCGACATGAATGCTTCTCTTTCCAGGTCTAACAAATATTGTTCAGATACTAAAGTTGGAGCCGAAAGATTACCACCACAAAGTACATAACCTAATTTCAGTGATATTTTCTTATCGTGCTCTGACATATAGTGGCCCTGATACATTACATCGGCTCCTACATATACCATACCCAATGCTGTTTTACCCAGCACTTTAATATCATTTCGCTTAATAGGTTGTGTATAGCCTTCTTCTGCTATCCTTATTACAGATGCTTTAGCATCGGTAAGCAGGCGAGAACGGTTTACGGTAACCTCATCAATTCCTTTTCTCAAATAACCCAGGTCATATGCTTCGTATGCAGAGGTTGACACTTTGGCCATACCAATTGTGAGGAACTTATCTCTTACAATAGGAAGCTCTACTTCGCCCTCAACAAATGCGTCTGATATACGAACAGCCATTTCCT
The DNA here is from genome assembly GCA_013285655.1 of Bacteroidota bacterium. Lineage (GTDB taxonomy): Bacteria > Bacteroidota > Bacteroidia > JABEUT01 > JABEUT01 > JABEUT01. The sequence continues at coordinate 2,361 of JABDHI010000054.1, read as the reverse complement.
TTGTTCCGCCACCGCCCGGTATTAAACCTACGCCAAATTCTACAAGGCCCATATAAGTTTCAGCATGCAGTTGCACTTTGTCGGCATGCATTGCCATTTCGCAACCACCGCCTAAGGCCATGTTGTGCGGAGCCACTACTACAGGTATTGAAGAATAACGTATGCGCATATTGGTGTTCTGGAATGTGCGAATTGCCATATCCAACTCTTCCCAATCTTGTTCAATAGCCATTGAGAAGATAAGTGCAACGTTAGCGCCTGCAGAGAAATTATCTCCTTCGTTTGATATTACCAAACCACGAAAATCTTTCTCAGCAATTTCAATTGCTTTGTTAACACCTTGTATTACTTCGCCACCAATAGAGTTCATTTTGGTGTGGAATTCTGCATTGATGATTCCATCGCCAATATCGGTAATGGTTACACCTGAGTTCTTCCAAACAGTTTTGTTCTGCCTGAAGTTATCGAGCAATAAAAATCCTTCGGTGCCAGGTATTGTTTTATATGCGCCTGCGGGAATATCGTAATACTTTCTTGCACCATTTTCAATCTTGTAGAATGATGTGCAACCTTTTTTCACCATATCATAAACCCATGCAGCAGGCTTGTTACCGGCTTCTTCCATAAGTTTAATAGCAGCAGGTACACCAATAGCGTCCCACATTTCGAAAGGGCCCAACTTCCAGCCAAAACCGGCACGTAGCGCGTCGTCTATTCTGTAAACTTCATCTGATATTTCAGGAACGCGGTTAGAAACATACGCAAACAGTCCAATAAAAGAACTGCGATAGAAATCTCCTGCTTTATCCTTTCCACCTACCAGCAATTTCATACGGTCGGTTAATGAATCAACCATCTTTGCTGTTTCCAGTGTAGCGAACTTCACCTTCTGGCTTGGCTTGTATTCCAATGTATTCAGGTCGAGCGCTTGTATTTCACTCTTACCATCTTTGTTCTTTACTTTCTTATAAAAGCCTTGGCCTGTTTTATCGCCCAGCCATTTGTTCTCTGCCATTTTAGCCACATACTTTGGCAACTCGAATAATGCTTTAGCTTCATCGTTAGGTACATTCGCTTTTAAACCATTAGCTACGTTCACTAATGTGTCAAGCCCCACAACATCGCATGTACGGAAGGTTGCAGATTTAGGCCTGCCTAATACAGGGCCTGTAAGCTTATCAACTTCTTCAACAGTAAGTCCCATTTTTTCCACTAAGTGGAACAATGCCATAATACCGTAAACACCTACTCGGTTAGCAATAAATGCAGGGGTATCTTTACATAGTACGGTAGTCTTACCCAAATGCAGATTGCCGTAGTGCATTAAAAAGTCAACTACTTCAGGATCTGTTTTTGGTGTAGGAATAATTTCTAACAACTTTAAATAACGCGGCGGGTTAAAGAAGTGCGTACCACAGAAGTTCTTCTGGAAATCTTCGTTGCGGCCTTGTGCCAGCATATGCAGTGGTATACCCGATGTGTTACTGGTAATTAAAGTGCCCGGTTTGCGCGCTTTCTCTAACTGATCGAACACTACTTTTTTAATAGCAGGGTTCTCGCTCACTACTTCTATTATCCAGTCGCAGGTAGCAACTTGCGCAATATCGTCTTCGAGGTTACCGGTTGTAATACGCGATAAAAATGCTTTACTATATATAGGAGAAGGATTGCTTTTAACTGCAGCCGCCAAAGCCTCGTTAACAATACGGTTTCTCACTACCTTATCGTTAAGGGTTAAACCTTTTTTAGTTTCGTCTTCTCTCAGTTCTCTTGGAACAATATCGAGCAACAAGGCTTGTACACCGGTGTTGGCAAAGTGGCAGGCTATGCGTGAACCCATTACACCTGAACCAATTACAGCAACTTTTTTTATGGTCCGCTTCATACTTTATAAATGTCTTTATTTCAGGCAAATTTAGCTTTTAAAGTGACTAGAGAAAAAGAAATTTCAGCCTTACCATATATCAATAAAATAACAATAGAAATTAACAATTGTAAAGCCTCCTTGAATCATCAATAATAGCTTTACAATCGCGAGCTCAATAGCCCTAAAATAAGACCGGCGAGCAATACCCCTTTCCGATTATAGGAAGAGGGTATATAACAAGGAAAATAACAATAGAAATTAACAATGACCCCATTCTGAAAGCCCCTATCGACAGGGCCTCCATTGTTAATAACAATGGAATACAATGAAGGTAGAATTAAGCACACAAATATCTGACAATCAATATTTTACATTAATTATTTGATTATCAACACATTACGCGAAAATGAATTTTGTAAAAATTTATCATTTTTAATTCACCGCCCATCTCACTAACGAAACTATTACGGCTAAAATTAAAGCTGCGAAAATCA
>JABDHI010000053.1 GCA_013285655.1 Bacteroidota bacterium | reverse complement strand
ACTGTAAAAAGCACTGCAGATTTTTTACCTGCTAAAGAACCTGTAACTATAGTATTAACAAGCGGTGCATCTTGCCCTGATGCTATGGTGGAAGAAGTATTATTAAAGATACTCGGCTATTTCAATAACACAAAGCCAGTGGAAGAAGTAATACAACAGTTTAGTTAAAAACTTTACAGCTCGCTAGCCATAAGGTTGCAACCCCTAATATCACTATAATCTATCCGGCCAGATATTTCAAAGTCGCCATTGCCTTGCAATGTTCCAACATCATCTGTTGCAATAAACGAGCAGGAATAAATATTGGCCAAGTCGATAATATTAATCGCGCCTCTGCCACAGGTAAAACTCACATTAAACGGATCATCAATTTCCCGAATACCAATACGCATCCAGGGTGGGCATTTAAATATCCCTTCGCCTTTTGAATATCCTTGAGATAGGAGTTCAGTCATTCCATATTCTGAATGAATAGCACTTACTCCGAATGCCTTTTTTAAAATAGTATGTATTTCACTTCTTGGTAATTCTTCTCTTCTACCCTTCATGCCACCCGTTTCCATAATGATAGTGTCCTTCAACATCATAGGGTGTTCTTCTGCTTGTTTAAGCAAGGCATACGTTACACCAAGCAGTAATATCTTCTGATTTCGATCTTGCAATAACCTGAGTGTTTGAACCAACTCAGAATAATTATCCATATAAAAGCCGCTCTTTTCATGCCCGCTTTGCTTAATCAGATCGTCGGCCATAAAAACAAGTGAAGAGCCCTCTCTTTCGAGGTATGATGGCAAAAGCGCCAAAACGCAATACTCATTAATATCTTTATAAAAATACCGGATACCTTTTCTGAAGCTACTTATATAAACCGAAATATCTTTTACAAAATGCCTTGATGGCATGGAAGACGTTGTGCTGCTGCTGGTAAATATCTTATTGTATTTAGTCTTATCGCCACATATAATAGTATGCGTTTTAAAGAATGACACCGGCAAAAAAGGAATATCGTTAATGGTCTTTACGGCATACACGTCTCGGCCTATAGACTTCACATAATCTTGATAAACAATATTATGGGCATATTGATATCGGAAAATTTCAAGGGCAAGGTCGTTAAACTCAACTTGAGATTGAACAGAAAATATTTTGTCTGAAATATCGTTATTACCTGTAACTTGCATATACTTTTAAAAGATAAACATCAAAAATAAACCTATATTTGCTTAAGATGAAACTTTCTTTAAAAATAGGCTTATTCTCTGTAATGGTTCTGGGTATTGCATCATGTGCAAAAAAAGAGAACTATTCTTTTATTCCTGCCATTACATACAAAAGCCTGGTTGAAAACGGCGATGGTTCAGCCACATTACAAGTAAGTTTTACCGACGGCGATGGTGATATTGGGTATAATACAACCAATCCGCCTGTCGATTTTTTTGTGGAGATACTGCAACAGGACTCAACAGGTAAGTATAATCCAATTATCGATCCTTTACTTAGTGACCCAATAATGGGTGATACAGCTTACGTGCCATATAATGTACCGTATATTACCCCTAGTGGCTCTAATAAAGAATTAAGCGGACAAATACAGGTAATAATGGCGGCGGGTAGTTGGTACTTTAAAGCCAACACTAATGTTGAATTTAAAGTATGGCTGGTTGACAGAGCGGGCCATATCAGTAACCGAATAATTACTCCGGTATTACTCGCTCCTTGATTTTATGAATGCGAACTGTTGGCTTCGCTATAGAAAATAACCTCTTGAGCCATATTTTTCAACTGATCTCCCACCCTTTCTAATTTCATTACTACAGAAAAAAGGTACAGACAACGCTGGCTTTGCTCCGGATGTTGTTGGATATACTGGCTGATAGCGTCCATAGCCATAATACGATACCGGCCTATCATTTCATCTTTTTCAAAAACGGCTTGTAACAATCTATTATCATCTTTATCGATAGACTGGTGAACGGCATACATCATGGCATCAATCTCCTCAAACATTTGTACCATATTGCAGCTATTCAGCAAAGTCTTTTCAAAAGAGCTTTCCGTTTCAGATATATAAATGGCAACCCAACCGGCAAAATCGGCACAACGGCCAAGGCTTTGCACAATCCTGAAGGCGGCTAATACAAAACGCAGATCTTTAGCAGTGGGCTTAAACAACGAAAGCATGCTTTCGCAATCGCGTTTTATTCGGTGATTCCAGGTTTCTATCTTCTGTTCGCTCATTATCACCTCATAGCCCAAATCCTTATCGAACTTCAATAAGGTTTCCTTAGCCTTATGCATTTGAGCCTGCACAAGCACACAAAGGTGTAGTATATCTTTTCGAACATCGTACAGTTCTGCTGAAAGCATAAACTATGAATTAAACTTTATAAAGATATAAAAGAGATTTTAAGTGGTAAAATGCTAGTATTAAAACAAGCTGCAAACCCAATAACAAGTAGCTGCAACAAGTGCTGAAATAGGAATAGTAAGTACCCATGCCCAAACAATATTCAATGTAACCCCCCAACGCACTGCGGAGAATCGTTTGCGTGCCCCAACACCAATAATAGCACCGGTAATGGTGTGTGTAGTACTAACAGGTATACCAAATAGAATTGTTGCATAAAGTGTAACAGACCCTGCCATTTCAGCACAAAAGCCTTCAAAAGGTCGTAATTTGGTTATTCGCTGTCCCATAGTCTTTACAATCCTCCATCCGCCAAATAAGGTACCCAACCCCATTGCTATTTGGCAAGCTATTACAACCCAATAAGGCAAAGGAGCATTAGCAGGTAAGGTATTACTAACCAGTAAGGCCATCCATATTATACCCATGGTTTTTTGTGCATCGCTACCACCATGGCCAAGGCTAAATGCTGCTGAAGAAACGAATTGGAGCTTTCTAAAAAGCTTATCCATTTTATAGGGGTGGCTTCGCCTTGCCATATTCTCTATGGTTAGTGAAATGATAAAAGCCAGTACCAAGCCAAGTACAGGCGAAACAATAATAAAGAGTAATATTTTATAAAAGCCGCTGGCTATAATAGCAGAAGGACCACCCTTTACCAAAGCTACCCCTAACAACCCGCCAACTAATGCGTGCGATGAACTTGTGGGCAAACCCCATATCCAGGTAAGAATATCAATAATAATAGCACCTACAAGGCCGCACGCAACCGCAGTAAGGGTCATAAAGTGCGGATCGACCACACCTTTACCTACCATGGCAGCAACTTTAGGGCCAAATATTAAAAAAGAAAGAAAGTTAAACAGTGCGGCCCAGGCCACAGCTACCGCAGGCGTAAGCACTTTAGTGGAAACAACTGTTGCTATAGAATTAGCAGCATCGTGAAAGCCGTTTAAAAAATCGAAGCCGAGTGCCAATATTACTATGACTACCAGTAATGACATGGATAAACTGTTTTTAAACGTTCTTTACTATTATAGTCTCCAGCACGTTGGCAGCATCTTCGCACTTATCGGTAGCAGTTTCTAATACCGAAAGAACCTCCTTTACCTTAATGATTTCGACAGCATCTTTTTGCTCAACAAAAAGGCGCGCTATGGCATTGTCAAAAATATCGTCGGCATGGTTCTCAATACTATTAATACGTACACATGCTGACCTTATAGCATCTACATTCTTCAGGTCGCGAAGGCCGCAAATGGCTTTATGAAGTTCTTCACCGCCTTTTTCAATAAGCTCTGCAAACTTGCTTATAGTATTATCGGGCACATGTATCTTATATAACTCAATTCGCTTAGCCGACCCATGAATAAAATCAACCACATCATCAACGGCAGAAGTAAGAGCATGAATATCTTCCCTATCGAATGGGGTAATAAAGGTTGTGCTTAGTTCAGTAAATATTTCATGGGTTACACTATCACCTATGTGCTCAAGTCTTTCTATTTCCCTAAGTAATTCCTTACGCTTCTCAGCATCAGTACAATTTACCATCTTAGTAAGCGCACCAGCGGTTTCTAATAAGTTACCAGAGGCTTTTTCAAAGAGTGGGAAAAACTTTTTTTCCTGTGGAATTAAAAACTTAAAAATATTTGCCATAAACGATGATATATATCCTATAATTTAAGGAGCTGCAAAGAAAGAAAAAAAACTTAACATCGAAATTAGTTCGTAGGTATAAAGAAACTCATATCTTTGTAGGCTCAATTTTACGGTGGTTGTAGCTCAGTCGGTTAGAGCATCGGTTTGTGGAGCCGAGGGTCGTGGGTTCGAGCCCCATCAGCCACCCCAAATGAGTGTGAGAGTGGGAGCGAGAGCGAACAATCTCACACTCATTTTCTTCACTCTCGCTCTGACACTCGCTCAAAACAAGAGTCTATGTTCGATTTCGAAAAACTAGATGTCTACCAAAAAGCAAAGGTTTTTAATAAAGAAGCTCTAAGGTATATTGCCGTTACTGATAATTTAAATAGAACCACCAAAGATCAATTACAAAGAGCATCTTTAAGTATTCTGCTCAATATTGCAGAGGGGTCTAGCAGGTTCAGTAAAGCAGACAGAAAAAATTACTTTGTAATTGCGCGTGGCTCGGCCTTTGAATGTGTGGCTATTTTTGATTTTCTAAGAGATGAAAACCTAATTACTATTGAATTACACAAGAAATTTTATCTATTGGCAGAGGAATTATCCAAGATGCTTTTTGCAATGATTAAAAATCTTAAAATACAAAAACCGTAAAAGGGAAAAGTCCTACAGTTTTTAAATTTATCATTTACGGGTCTTAGATATTCCTTTGCTCCAAAGCAGTTTTAGTATATTCGCAAAGCAAGAAACCTCATACAATTTACCTAAAGCAAGTATTCAGCAACGAATAGATATGGTATTTAGCAGTGTATTATTTCTTTTTTACTTTCTGCCTGCTTTCTTTATCGCCTATTACGTTGCAGGTAAAAAATTCAAAAACATTGTCATTCTGATTGGCAGTATTGCCTTTTATAGTTGGGGTGCACCACGTTTTATATTTGTAATATTAGGTACCACCCTACTCGATTTCTATATCGTCCGATGGATGTCGAGCTCGGAAACCCGGACACAAAAAAGGCTATTACTCACCATTTCGGTAATGGTAAATCTCGGGCTATTATTTTATTTCAAATACTCTAATTTTTTCATTGAGAATGTAAACCGTGTTTTGTTTCATGCCTTTCATTTACAAGGTATACAATGGACAAAGCTGGTATTACCATTAGGCATTTCGTTTTACACATTCGAAACAATTACCTATGTGGTAGATGTATACCGAGGTGTGCACAAGCCGCTTACCAGGTTTTGGGATTATCAGCTCTATATAATACTATTCCCAAAGCTTATTGCCGGCCCAATCATTCGTTATCACGAAATAGCCGACCAAATATCTGACCGATCAGCAAACGATACTATAGACAATAGGCTTATAGGTTTTTATCGCTTTATTTTAGGCCTGTCAAAAAAAGTATTAATAGCTAACCAAATGGCGGTTGTGGCAGATGCTGTGTTCGGTTCCGACTATAATCAATTAGATACCTATACTGCGTGGGTAGGTATCCTTGCCTATACATTCCAGATTTACTTCGACTTTTCGGGGTATTCGGACATGGCGATTGGCTTGGGTAAAATGATGGGTTTTAAATTCCCTGAAAACTTTAACAATCCCTATATATCACAAAGCATCACTGAATTTTGGAGGCGCTGGCATATAACATTAGGCAACTGGATGAAGAACTACCTATACATCCCATTAGGCGGTAATCGTGTAAAAAGCAAATGGAGATTATACTTCAACTTATGGTTTGTATTCTTAGCATCAGGCTTATGGCATGGGGCTTCATGGAGCTTTGTATTTTGGGGTGCCTATCATGGTTTTTTCCTGGTTATTGAAAAGGGATTTATGCTCAACGTATATGCGCGACTTGGCAAACTATTAAGTACTCTTATCACCTTTTTTATTGCAGCTGTAGGCTGGGTATTCTTCAGAGCCGAGAAATTGGGTGATGCATTTGTATACATTAATAGGATGTTTCATGTTAACACTTCACCTCAATCAGTTCAGGTTTTAAGTACTGAATTTTATAGTTTTTTTGTACTGGCAATAGTATTTGCATTCTTCGCCTACTTCAAACAAGGACAAAGAATACAGGATGCTGTTTACTTTGGAGAATACAACAATAAAAAGCACACCTTTTTTGTAATTACTTCTGTAGTGTTATTAATGTTTTCAGTGAGTTTTATTGCATCAAATGGCTTTAATCCTTTTATTTATTTTAGGTTTTAATGCAAAGCACCAATAATACATATAAAACAGGCCTCTTGATTTTTGTGTTGTCTTTGCTATGTTTCCCATTTATCCAAAGCAAATTCAATATTATAAAAATGCCCCCATTGCAAGGTGCTTATGCTACGCCGCCTAAAAATGCCAGGGTTAATTTAGCAGATTGGCTTAGTGGTGACTACCAAGCAAAAAAAGAAGATTACCTAAAGAACTCCTTTGGGTTTAGAGATTATCTTATTAGAATTCACAATCAGTTTGAATATAGCCTTTACCATAAGGTTAACGCCAAAGATGTTATTGTAGGCAAAAACAATTATTTATTCGAAATTCACTACATACAAGGCTACTACGGCACCGACTTTGCAGGCATGGATAGTATTAACAATAGCATGGGCCGGTTAAAATTTATTAATGATACATTAAAGAAACTCGGTAAAAGTTTGTTATTAATTATTGCCCCCAGCAAAGCGGAGTTTTATCCTGAATATATTCCCGATAACTACAAAACTCCGAAAACAAATACTAATTACAACAGTTATCTAAAACAGATCAAAGAATCTGGTATTGATTATATAGATTTCAATGGTTATTTTGTTGAGAACAAAAACAAATCGAAATACCCACTAATGCCAATTAACGGTGTTCACTGGAGTATGTACGGTGTTGGGCTAGCGGGCGATTCGATAGTAAAATACATTGAAAAAGAACGACATATAATTATGCCCCAAGCTGTGTGGAAAAACATTAGAATAGGAAAGGACGAAGGGTTTGATGTTGATATGGAAAATGCCATGAATCTTATACTCCCGCTACCTAGCCCACCTATGGCTTACCCCGAAATAAAATTCAAGAAGGACTCAACTAAAACCCGACCTAATGTGTTAGTTGTTGGTGATAGCTACTACTGGGGTTTAGTAGCTGGCTACGATATTGAACATGGCTTTTCGAGAAAGAGTGATTTTTGGTACTACTATAAAAAGCTGGAACACGGAACAGTTACTCGCCAGCAATTAAAAGATGAAATAGCCAAGGAGGATGTGATAATAATTCTGGCAACCGCCCATAACTGGGGTGATATAGGGTGGGGATTTATTGAAGACACCTACGATCTGTTCAAAGGTATTATACCCATACCCTTTGATAAAGAAAAATACCGCCAAAAATTAGAGTACATAAAGAATGTAATACGAAACGATAAAAACTGGTACGCTAAAATTGTTGCTGGAGCCAAGGAGAAAAATATTTCGTTAGATTCGGCGCTTAATGCAAATGCAGCCTGGATGATAGAACATACCAAACAATAGTCTGAATAATATATACTTTTACATGCAGAAACTATGAAATTGGAAAGCACACCCTTATTCAAAAACTGGAACATTGTTTTCTTTGTTCTATTGGGTGCTATGGCATTGCTTTATGGGTATCATGACATCTTCTTTATGCGTCCTTGGTCAATTCACCAATGGAGGCAGTGTGATTGTTTATCCATTACCTATAATTATTATAAAGAGGGGATGCATTTTTTCAGCCCTGCTGTTCACTGGTGCGGGCCAACGGGCGATGGTAAAACATGTACCAGTGAATGCCCATGGCTTTATTATTTAATCGCTTGTTTATGGCAAATATTCGGCTACCATGAATTTATTTACCGCATGGTAGATACCCTGATAGCCTTTATGGGCTTGTACTTCCTCTTTAAACTCTGTAAAGAATTGCTTCAAGATGGCTTTTGGAGCATAATAATTCCCCTATTCTTATTTACATCTCCCATTTTTGTATTTTATGGAAACAACTTTATTACCGATGTGCCTTCTTTAAGTATTACACTAATTGCATGGTACTATTTTTTCAAATTTTATAAAGAAGGGAGTAATCGTTATTTCTTTAAATGGATGTTTTTTTGCCTGCTTGCCGGGTTAACAAAAATAACTGCTTTACTTTCTTTTGTTCCAATTTTTCTTGTTTTCCCTATTGAAGCATTTGGTATTTACAGATTCAAAAGTAACGGCAAAATATTCAATAAAACCTTAACTGTATTCATTTCCTTTCTGGCTGTAATAGGCATTCTTCTGGCGTGGACATTCTATGCCATAAAATACAACGATTTGCATAATGGTGGAGTTTTTAGCACCCAGACTTTTCCTTTATGGAAAGCCGATAGCAACAGTATTCAGCAAGTTCTAAGATCCTTATTCAACACACTACTGCCTGAATTTATGGGCACAACTGTTTTAATGGGAGTACTCTTGTTATTCCTTATAATTATAATAATTGGTAAGCAGGTAAATAAATTGTTATTGTATTTATGTTGTACAGTATTTATTGGTTGTATACTTTATTTATTGCTTTGGTTTCAGGTGTTTACTGTACACGACTATTACCTTACAAATCTGCTCATATTCATTCCGCTGGTTCTAATTACTTTTTTAGATTATTTAAAGAAGAATTACTTTGCAATTTTTCAATCAACTGTTTTAAAAACAGCTGTGGCAATAGTTTTTGTTTTTAATCTTTATTACTGCACCGTTCAAACTCGATTAAAATATTACCCCGGCTCATCATTTGTTAAATACTCCTTTATTCTGGATGCACCCACCCTCGATTATTGGACGTGGTATCACTGGAATTATGGTAACTATCAAAAACCTTGGGAAACAATAACACCGTACCTAAGGACACTTGGTATAAAAAGAGAAGATAAGGTAGTAAGTATACCTGACCAAAGTATCAATATAAGCCTCTATTTAATGGATCAAAAGGGCTATACCAGTTATAGTATTGGTAATAGCGATCCTTCAGGTTCAATGCAATATTTTGTTAATAATGGCGCAAAATACCTTATCATAAATAACCCCGATTATGTTGATTCAAATTGGGTTAAGCCCTATACCCTCAAAAAAATAGGTCAATACAAGCATATTTTAATATTTGATATGACTTATAGGATGACTCAGCGCGATACAGAAGCAATTATTATTAAAACCATTAAAAGCAACCCTGAATGGTTCAACAATGTAAAAAAAGGCGCTCAGCAAAAGGGAATTTCCATCGACTCTGCTTTATTGCTAAATGCCCAATTTATGCTGAAGACCAATCAATTTAAGCTTTAACACCCATTTTGGCACTTTTTTTATCATAAATAGCTTTTCCACATTGTTACGTGGAAAACCCATATATTGGCTTATAGTCCTAATTCTCACTATTCTTTTATATTTGTACTAAATTCCCCTAAGCGAAAAGTGAAGAAACTCTTAACTGTTATCTCTTTTTCTCTATTACTGAGTATCAATGCTTTTGGGCAATTTGAGCAATCTGTTGCAAAAATTAAGGTGGCTTTTATATACAACTTTACCCGGTTGGTTGAATGGCCGGCAGATTATCATCAGGGCGATTTTGTAATTGGGGTAATAAATGCCAGTCCTGCCCTATTAACAGAATTAAACACCTTAACCCAAAAAGTGTCTGGAAATCAAAGGTTTGTGATAAAAAATTTCAAATCGGCTGAAGAGATAGACAAATGCAATATTCTTTTTATACCTGAAGCGAGTAATAATTTATTAGCTGAAGTAATAAAAAAACTACACGGTACCAGTACCCTTTTAATAACTGAATTTGAAGGGGATGCAAAAAAAGGTGCGGTTATAAATTTTATAGTAAAAGATAACAAACAGGCTTTTGAACTTAATAAAGCAAATGCAGAAAAGTGCCATTTGAATATAAGTTCGAGCCTTAGAACCCTTGCTGCAGTTTATATTGAATAATTACAAAATGAAAAATATACGTTACATATTGTTTTTTGTACTGTTGCTGGGTGGCTTTATTGCCAGGGGCCAGAACGACAACCTTGCCAAAGCATACAACTGTATGCAAAAAGGGAATGCCGACAGTGCACGTATATACATTGACAAAGCAATGAGTGATCCATCCGTAAGAAAAGATGCACAAACATGGTATTTAAGAGGATTTGTTTATAAAGAACTTTACAAAAAGTATGAATCAGACGATATACGGTCAGAATTAAGAGATACTTCGGTACATGACTTATTTATTTCATACCGTATAGATTCGAGCCACGAAAACAAAGAGACCACTTTCCCTACTTTAAAATACTTGGCAGCTACGTATTATAACGATGCGGCTTCGAATATGGATTCTGTACATTTTCACGTAGCTATGTTTGCTTACAATAAACATAAAGCTATAATGAGAAGAATTAGTACCGATAACTTTAACAAGCTCGATATTCAGTTTTACGATGCATTGGGTGAAATATATTCAGGTTATTTCTTTAGCGCTCCTTTATTTGAAGTAAAGAAAAAATACCTTGATTCAGCCCATAAGGCTTATGATAAGGTTTTAGCCATAAATCCTGATGATTTTAGTGCCAATTACGGCTTGGGCCGTTTATACTACAATCAGGCAGTTAATATTATAACAAACCTGCCTGTAGATGCCGCTATACCAGAGGTTAACAAGGCCCAGGATACCTGCGCTCATTTGGCCAGATTATCGTTACCATACCTCGATAAAGCCCATAAACTGGAACCCTTGAAAATTGAACCTGTAAAGGGGCTCGAGGGCGATTATTATATGCTTCATGACTCGGAAAAGTTTGAGGTAAATAAAGATCTTGAAGAAAAACTAAGGCAACAACAAAGCCCAAAGAAATAATAATGTTACCTTTGTAGCTGCGACCCATTCAGCTACTTATGAAGTTCCGCTTTACTATAGGCCGAAGAATAGGAACCGGTTTCGGTGCCCTAATCATACTTACGCTGGGAGCTTTCTTAGCCACTAACCTTACGTTAAAAATAGGCCGCGAAAAAACCAACCAGGTTACTGCTGTTTATACCCCATCTGTTGCGTCATTATCTGAACTGCACTTAATGGTAATTGACGCCAAGATGCTCATTACCAACTGGGTATACATACAATCTCCGGGAGATGACCCGGATAAGGTGGAAATGAGACACTTGCTGAAGACGGATTATCCTGCCTTAAAATCTAAGATTAAACAATATGAAACTAAGTGGACAAATGATGGTACGAAGAAAACCGTTGATAGCTTATTCGTCCAAATAGATTCGATATTTTATATTGATAATATGATCATGCAGCAGATCAATTCATTTGCCAGTTATGATGATGCTTCTGTAAAATTTTTAATAACACCTTTGGTAGATGGCGATGGACCAGTTACACTTAAGACTAAATCTATCATTACCAAGCTTGAGGATGTTATTGCACAAGAAAAAGATGATGCATCGCAAGTAACATCGCAGATGTTAGATTCCTTTAGCAGGCTCGATCTTATAGTCAGGTTCCTTAGTATAACACTATTGCTTGGTGGAATAGTAATTGCATTCTTTACTGTCCGAAGTATTGTAAAACCAATAACCCAATTGCGCGACATGCTTTTAAGTATGGCACGAGGGGTGTTACCTACGTTAATTACCAATGAAACCGGTGACGAAATAGGTGAAATGTCGGCGGCTATGAATAAGATGGTTGGAGGATTAAAGCGTACAACCGAATTCGCCAACGAGGTTGGGAAAGGAAACTTTACATCGATATACGAGCCACTTAGCGACGAAGATACTCTTGGGCAGGCATTGCTAAAGATGAGAACTGAACTATACGAAAACGAGCAGGTACTCGAACAAAAGGTAGTTGAGCGGACAGAAGAAGTAGTAAGGCAAAAGCAGGAGATTGAGGTTAAAAGCCGTGAGTTAGAAATACTGTACAAACACGTTACTGATAGTATCCGCTATGCAAAACGAATACAGGAATCTATTTTGCCACCGGAAAGCCTTATACACAAATTATTACCGGATTCTTTTGTATTTTTTAAACCTAAGGATATAGTAAGCGGTGACTTTTACTGGGTTAGTGAGAAAGGTGACAAAGTACTTTTCTCAGTTATTGACTGTACCGGACATGGAGTACCGGGTGCATTTATGTCGTTGGTTGGCTATAACCTGATAAAGGAAATAACTGATGCTAAGAATGAGTTACAGCCTGCAAAAATATTAGACGGATTAAGTGAAGGTGTGCGAAACACCCTGCACCAGTTCGATAATAAATCATCGGCTAAGGACGGTATGGATATTGCATTCTGTGTACTAGATAGAAAGAAAATGGAGCTTCAGTTTTCTGGAGCAATGAACTCGTTATACCTCATTCGGAATAAAAACATTCAGGAAATAAAAGCTGATAAACTATTTATTGGATATTCATACAGCGAAGAACAAAAGACCTATACTAACCATACCGTTAAGCTTCAAAAAGGCGATTGTATCTACATCTCTTCTGACGGGTTTGCCGACCAATTTGGCGGCCCTAAGGGTAAAAAATATATGGTCAATAATTTCAGGCAACTGCTGTTAGATATTCATCAGAAATCATTAGACACTCAAAAGGAAATATTAGAAGCAAGGTTCGATGATTGGAAAGGATCGTTAGACCAGGTAGATGATATTTGCGTAATGGGAGTTCGTATTTAAACATCAGTAATCTTCTGTCTAACTTCTTTACTATTTGTTCTGCATTGATGTTGGATTATCTTTTTTTGTAGTTATCCTAACCGTAAGGCCACCTTCAACAAGGTAAGGAGAGCCAATTCCTGCCTCAATATGAGCACCAACATACTTATTAAGGTATACTCGCAGACCCCACAATATTTGGCAACTAGCCACAACCAAATTAGGACTACTAAGAAAAGTAATGGTGTTTGTAGAACCGTACGTTAGAATATTATTCGAAGATGGAATATCATGCCAAGAGCTACAACCAAAACGGACTCCACCATACACATCAAAATGCTTACTTTGTATAGGGAGATGCCACAAAAGCCGCAATGCTAAATTAACTCTGGTTATATTATCTGAGTAAGGGTAAGAATAAGGGGGGCCGGGGTATTGATTATCATTCAAACTCCAGTTTATTATAGCGCTCTGATAACTTGAAGCAATGCCTATACTTAACAGCTTGTTTATCCCAAAATCAATCGTAGCGCCTTTGTTTGAAGTATATGAAGAACATTTCATTGATGGGTATGGATATTGGTCTGCATTCCAATCGGCACCGGGATATGTACTTACGGGATAAAAAGTACCGCCAAAACCAAATCCGCCATCAAACTCAGGGCTGTAACCTATTCCTGCATTCACAATAATTTGCCCAAGTTCCTGTTGAGCCTTAACTTTAAGTGAAATGCTAAAGGATAATATTATTATAAAAAGTAGTTTCATTCAATTTAACTAAACTCTCACCCCTACCACAAGCATATCATCTAGCTGAGGAGTATTTTGCTTCCAGTTTTCCATATAAGTTAACAGCTCCTTTTCTTGGTCCTGCATAGGTTTCATATGTATAGAAAGAAGCAAACTTCTGAACCTATCCAGCCCAAGTTTTTTACTATTCTCTCCGCCGAATTGATCCACATACCCATCCGTAAACATATAAAACGTATCTCCTCTTTGTAATTGAATAATGTATGTTCCATAGTCCTGATCAATAGGTGTAAAACCACCAATAGTTCTGGGTGTAGCTTTAATTTCTTCAACTGAACTAGCTCCCTCTCTTATTATCCATAATGGCCTTATAGCACCCGAATAGTTAAGCTTCATACCATTAATTGAAGGAATGATTACACAAAGCGCAATATCCATACCATCATAAGTAGAATCTTCGCTTTCTGATTGATGCAAAGAAGTTTTAACACCCTGGTTAAGGTGATGCAATATTTCACCTGTATTCTGGGTCTGATCAATTGCATCATTTAGTTTTTCAGAGCAAAGCATACTCATAAAACCACCCGGCACTCCATGGCCGGTACAATCGGCAACCGCTAATATTACCTTTTCATCCTTTTTGGTAAGTGTATAAAAATCTCCGCTCACAACATCTTTAGGCTTAAACAGAACAAAGCTATTGGGCAATACCTTAGCAATCTCTTCTTTATCCGGCAACATTGCCCTTTGTATTCTTTCGGCATAATTTATACTTTGGGTTATCTGGTAATTTTTCTGCCCGATAATTTTATTATCTCGTTTACGCCTTACATTGGCAACATAAATAAAGATAGAGAACACAATAAGCACCAACAAAATACCTGTGCCTGCAGCTATCTTTGTCTTGTTCCGTTTTATCTCCTCCTGGTGTAAGGCTTCTCTTTTGTCGTCTTCCGCTTTTCGGGCAGCATCGCGCTTTTCATTAGCATAGGTCATTTGCGCACCAAATGTTTTTAATGTATTTTGTTGGCTATATATACTATCCCGTAACACTATATACTGCTTATAATGTGCAAGTGCTCCTGGTCCATCTTTTTTCTGTTGATATATCTCACTGAGTGTTTTTTCTGCATTCATTCGGCACTCCAGAGATCCTATTTGTATACTTAGTTTAAGGCTTTTGTTTGCACAGTTTAATGCATCCGTATATTTATTATGCCCAAGGTAAACGCCTGCCAAAAGGTTTAACGAGCGCGATATTCCATCATTATCCTTCAGCCCTTCAAAAATCCGTTTACCCCTGTTTAGGTAATACATAGCACTATCATACACCTTCCTGTTTTGATAAACATCCCCAATGTACATTAAGGCCGATGCAACCCCATCTCGATTGTTTATTTTTATAAAAAAATAATATGAGCTCATTAACGCATTTAGCGCCGGCCTATACTGGGCGCTTGTTTTATATAAATTACCAATACTTATAAGCGCCGAGCCGATATAGTTGGTATCTTTTATTTCATAAAATATACGTAAGGCCCGGTGGAAATAATCAAGTGCATTGGTAGTATCACCTTCGTGATTATAAACTGCACCTATGTACTTATATGCTATACCCATACCATCCCTGTTATTCAGGGATTCGTAAAGTTTTAACGACTTCAAAAGATATTCGAGCGAGTGAGAATAATCGCTTTGATAATTACAAATAACACCCATATTATTATAGGCATTAGCAATACCAAGCTTATAATTCAAGCTGCTTGCCAATCTCAATTCTTCTATAGCCAATGAATCGGACAGTTGATACCCCCCGGTATACACCAATTGAAGGACAAGTTGATTTAGTGCTTTTACTTTGTTGGTATCCTCTGTGCTGTTTTCAAGTACACCAATCATCGAATCTATCTTGGCCCTACTGGTAACTATTTGCGCTTGTACTGAGAAGCCTTTAATAAAGCACAGTAGAATGAGCAAGTATATAATTCTGTTCTTCAAGCGGCTGGGAGTTCTTTCACAAAAATATCTTTTTCCGCTAAATTTCAAATAGCCAGGGGTAAGAATTCACAAATAGATTACCGCCACCCATATTACCAGCCAATGAAATATCATGCTGGTTTCTATAGCAAGCGGGTAGAAAAGGTCAGGCCGGCTTTGCTTGCTTAATGGCACTACCAGGTAGGCTTCGAGAGCTGAAACGCATACGGCACACGCAACTATTTCTTGCAAATTGAAGTAATGGTATTGAAGTATTACAAGCAGAAAAAAAACAGCCAAAATCCCGAGGGCAATCTTAATAGCATTATTTACCCCGACTAATACAGGCAAACTTTTTATTCCGTTTTTAGTATCATGTTGCATATCTCTAATATCAAATGGAATAACTAACACAAAAACAAACAGGCAACTTCGGGCAAATACCAATAACACATCGGGATTAAGCATATTATTTATATCTGTTTGATACACTACCGGAATAAATGTTGTAAGCCAACCATATGCGATAGCTATCCATAGGGCCTTTAACCATGAAAGATCTCTCAGCCGTTTCCAGCCACTTTTAGTGGGTATAAAGGGTAAACTGTACCCTAACCCTAATACGCCTACGGGAATAAGAATGAGCCATACCCTTATGGGCATATAAAACATCAGTACTGTAGCAGCAATAAATGAACTAATTGTAATCCCATAGAATGTTCTCTTATGTTCATCGGCCCAGTGATGCCTTTCTTCGTTGCGCTCTTCTGCAATCATTTTACCACGATGGAATAAACGGTGAAAGCAATACAGGAAAAGGGTAGCAAAAAACACCAGCAGATTTACCTTTATACTTCCATTATTGCCGTAAAGCAATAGGGCTGTTTTTGCCGTAAAGGTCATGGCACATAGTGAAACATAAATATTAGAGAAGACAAGGAAACGAAATGCCTGAAGAAGCATTTTCATAACTACTGGTTATTGAGCAGAATTTGATTAGCAATTAAACCTGAAACAAGCCCGACACCACTCCATAAGAAGGACCGTAACATACGCTTGCGGCTTGCAGTTAAATAATAACCATATAAATAAGGATCCGTATTCGCAATTTTCATGTCGCTTACTGTTCTGTGCCTAACATGTATTGCCGGGTATGTCATAATACCATCATATAAGAATGGAGGAGCAAAAGCAAAAATACTACCAATAGCAGCACCTGAAGCAAAACCCACAACAAAGGCCCCAACCGATACCCCCACAGCATGGTAGCCGCGCTCTGCATCCTGTTCGCCGGCAATAAACTTACGGGCATCTTCTACTGTAAAATCGTTACCCACCAGGGTATCATATATGTAGAAAACTTCTTCTTTACCAGTGGCACCAAAGCGGATTGAGAATACCCCTTCTTTAGCTAATTCTAGCTTTTTATGTTTACGAGTATGCAGGTCAATAACAGTTATATCTCCGCCTAACGTATCTACCACTTGCGCCACATTTACTTTTCCGTTATTCATTAAAACTGTATCAGGATTACTGATAGCTTGAGAA
>JABDHI010000052.1 GCA_013285655.1 Bacteroidota bacterium | reverse complement strand
AGCATTTGCATGCTCATCTTTTCGCTTTCTATTAATAAGCCGGCTTTCTTCGCTTCCACATTATAGAAGATAGCCGCACTATCTGCCTTAATTAAGTTGTTCTTAAGATCATGGCTAAGGTGATTGAGCTGCACCATTGATTTACCCATTTCAATGCGCATAACTGCGCGCCTACCCATAAAGGTTTCCAACTGCCAACGTACCGAACTAAAGTTCCTGAATATTTCAGCAGCACCTTTACTCATACTATCCTGGTGCGCCATTTTTATAAGCTCGAGAGACATCATTACATGGTTCGCGTCTTTCTTAATGGTTGCGGTATCAACTTTGGCTAAAGATGAATCTGCAATATGCATGGACTTGTTTAAGCTGTCTAACACGGCTACTTGCTTTGAATAATCAACACTTGGTTTGCATGAAGTGTTAGTTAAAGCAATAGCAGCCATAGCAAAGATGAATAGTGCTATAACTGTCTTGTTTTTTGAAAGGTGTAACATAATTGGTTTTAGTAAGCTAAAAGTTTTTCAATGGCAGCCGATACTTTTTCGGCGTTGAGCAATACAGTATTCTCAAGAGTTGAGTTAAGCGGTACTGCCGGTGTATTTTCCGATCCTGCAACAATTACAGGTGCATCTAATGATTCAAAACAGGTTTGTTGTATGCGCGCCGCAATAGATTGTGCAAAACTATTGGTGGCAGGTTCTTCGGTAATTACCAGGCAGCGGTTGTGTTTCCTAACCGATGCATATATCATTTCTTCGTCCAGTGGAACGAGGGTACGCAAGTCGACAATTTCAACCTTGCCAGGGAATTTTTTGGCTGCATTTTTTGCCCAGTAAACACCCATACCATAAGATATAACTGCAACCGACGGTTCACTCTGAGCTTCTGCTTCAAGCACCATACGGCCTTTACCAAATGGTATTACATAATCAGCATCAGGTTCCACGGTCTTTGCATCTTCAGTGCCTTTTATCTTCGACCAGTATAAGCCTTTATGTTCAAGCATTACCACAGGGTTAGGATCATAGTAAGCTGCTTTTAGCAAGCCCTTTAAATCCGCTCCGGTTGAAGGGTATGCAATTTTTATGCCACGTATATTGGTCAGTACCGATTCAATACTTGATGAGTGATATGGTCCGCCGCTGCCATAGGCGCCAATAGGTACACGCATGATGGAACTTACCGGCCATTTGCCATTCGATAAATAATATGAGCGACTAACTTCCGTAAATAATTGGTTTAAGCCGGGCCATATATAATCGGCAAACTGAATTTCGACAATAGGTTTACAACCTGTTGCCGACATACCAACTGTACTTCCAATGATGAAAGCCTCTTGTATAGGTGTATTAAATACGCGGTCGTCGCCAAATTTTTGTGCAAGGGTCGCCGCTTCGCGGAAAACACCGCCAAGCCTGCCGCCCACATCTTGCCCATAGAATAAACACTCAGGGTGTTTTTCCATAAGCTCTTGTATAGCAAACAAGGCGCAGTCGACCATTACAGTCTTATCTTTTCCTTTAGGTTCTCTTACCCCCTTTTCTTCAGTAATAGGGGTAGGGGCATATATATAGTTAAAAGCGTCTTCCGGTTTTGGGTCAGCTGCTTTTAATGCTTTATCATAATCTTGTTGAACAGTTTCGGTCGCTTTTTTCTCAACCTGGGTGAGCTTATCGCTATTGAATCCGGCAATAATTAACTGGTTGCGTAAGCGAGGGAAAGGATCGCGCTTAGCAGCTTCTTCCAAATCTCCACGGTACCATTCTTTACGAACACCTGATGTATGGTGGTTTAGTAAAGGAACCCTTGCATGCACTAAAAAAGGCCTTCTTTCCTGGCGCATAGTAGTTATTACTTCGTTAAGAGTTTGGTAGCTGCGCATAAAATCTGTACCATCAATACTGCGGGTTTCAAGTCCTTTAAAACCTTTGGCGTACTCCACCGCATCCATCGCACGGGTTTCTTTCGCAGTAGCCGAAATATCCCATTCGTTATCCTGTACTAAATAGAGTATAGGCAGTTTTTTAAGCACTGCCATTTGAAATGCTTCAGCAACTTCACCTTCAGTAACAGAACCATCACCTAAGGAACAGGCCATTATTCCCTTACCATCGGCATGGATTTTAGCAAGTCCGCGTTTTTCGAGGTACTGTATGCCCATAGCCACTCCCGTAGATGGAATAGCCTGCATACCTGTAGCCGATGACTGGTGAGGTATTTTAGGCATATTATCACGATTCAGACTAGGGTGAGAGTAATAAGTCCTTCCACCTGAAAACGGATCATCAGCCTTTGCCATTAACTGCAGCATCAACTCATAAGGGGTAATGCCTATAGAAAGTAAAATACTATCGTCGCGGTAATAAGCGCTAAGGAAATCTTGAGGCTTTAATTGCATGCCCAGGGCTATTTGTATAGCCTCGTGGCCGCGTGAAGTAGCATGAACATATTTGCTGGTGACAGAAGCATTTTTCTCAAATAATTCCGTCATTGCTTTGGCCTGGCACATAAGCTCGAAAGCCCTTAGTACAGTATGTACCGGTACCGTCCCAATCATCTCTTCTTTTGCAGCCATAGTTGATGCCATTCTCTCTAATCTCTGGTTTAACTACAAAGGTAATATTTCCCCGATAATTTAAGCCATTAAATGCCCTGATATAGCAAGCTATACTTGATGCCCCGATTGTATTATACGGGACTTAAGGCCTTGTAAAGCCTTAGGTAAATTACTATATAGAATTCTTATGTCTTCCGCTGAATCATCCGAAAAGTCAATTTCTTCGGGCGAAAGTGAAGTATCATCACCTGTAAGTTTCGCTATGCCCTTACGCAGGTGCCTAATGTGAATTAAATAGTTTTCAGCAGTAAGTTTCATCCAAATAACTTCTTTGTCGTTATTAAGTGGTTGACAAGGTTCATAGCCCATTAATTTATTATATTCAAAAGCAGATTTGTTACCTTCAACTACCTTGGCGTAAACAGTACTTAATGCCTGAAAAGTAACGAAAGTAAAGTCATTAAGGATTACCGAAGCCAGCGATGGGATAATAGTACCAATATATACTTTATCCCAAATGAATATGCCACCTTCACAAAAGCCTTTCTCGAAATCGTTATTCTTGCCGTGAATAAGCCCGATTTTTTTTCCGTTATGTGAAATGATGTAATAATAGTTAACTCCATTATTCACAGAAACGAACCACTTTTTCTGCATTTCGGAGCTTATTTCATCGCGGTAATGCATGTACTTCCTTATCTCTTCGGTATTACGCATCTGGCGTACTAGTTCAATATCAACTTCTTTAAGCCGGGTAAGAACTATGCCATATTTACGTATGATCATAAAAGGAATTATTCTAATACTTCACCAACAGAATATTGCGGTTGGGTATTCATAATGTTATACATTCTCCTTAAGGTTTCGCCTATAACACCTATGCTAAGCAGTATAAGACCAGCGGAGAACATAATACTTACAATTATGCTGGTATAGCCCAAGCGCACATGAAAGAAAAACTTACGTGCAATAAAATAAACACCAAACAGAAATGAAACTAACGACGAGGTAAAGCCAAGGTAAGTTATCATTTTGAGAGGGGTGGTATTGTAACTAATAGCTAATTCGTAGAACAGGTTAAAGAGCTTCGACGAATCATAACGTGATTTTTTTAACTGTGAGCGTTCATGCTTTACCTCAGTAAATTCAACGTTTGAAGAATACCATGAAATGAGCTCATCAACAAAAACAAAATACTGTGTGTGTTTAACCAGCTTTGCTACCATGTCCTTCTTGAGTAAACGGAATGATGAACCCTCACCAATTGCTTTCGATGATAATTTAGTGACAGTTTTAAATGAACGGCTGGCCACCCTACGTGCAATGGGTTTGCTATACGAAGATGAAGTTCCGTAAACTACATCTGCATTAGTTTCTTTATAGCGTTGTAATAAGTGCTTTATTTCCGACGGTGGGTTTTGCAAATCATCGTCCATGGTAATTATGATGTCACCTGTGCAATAGTGTAAACCACAAAAAATAGCATTATGTTGTCCGAAATTTTTGGCCATTCGTACTGCCACTATATTGGCTTTATTCTTACTTTTTATATCTTTAATAATATCCCAACTATCGTCCTGGGAGTAGTCGTCTACTAATATTAATTGATAGACCAGAGACAGTTCGGTAAAAGCTTTTTCTATTTGAGCTTGTAACTCATACAGCACCTTAGATGAATTGTATACAGGTACAACAACAGATATTTTCGCTATTTCGTTATTCATTAACTACTCTATTTAAGTATGCTGTATCCGCCGTCTACAACCATATTAGTTCCTGTAACCCATCGTGATGCTTCCGATAATAAATACACCACAGCGTATGCAACATCTTGTGGCTCGCCAATCCCTAATAAATACTTACTTGCATATTCATCAACATTGCTACCATGCATTCCCTGCTTTATAGTTTCCTGAAAAATGGGCGTATTTACCATAGATAACACTAAGCAATTAGACCGTATTTTCCTAGTATGCAACTCCAATGCAAGGTTTTTACTGTACGCCTCTATGGCCCCTTTTGATGCTGAATAAATTGCTGAGCCGGTATATGGGTAATTTACTGCCACTGATGATAAAAAAACAATGGATGAATTGTCGTTCAGTTTTTTATTCTTTAATAACTTACCTGTGAGTAAGGCAGGAATATTAAAGTTTAGTCCCAACAATTGCGCAATGTGTTTTTCTTCGGTAAACTTTGCAGGAACCGGTAAAACCATACCCGCACTATGAACTATTCCGTCAAGGAGAGGCAGTTTTTCTGTGAACTTATTTAAGTCACCATTATCGGTTAGGTCGCAGCTGATTTGTGAATGTCCTTCACCTTCCATTTTTTTAAAAGTATCATGCAGACGTTCCGTGTTTCGTCCTGTGATAACAACCCTGGCGCCCATTTTGCTGCACTCTATAGCTACCTGTTTGCCAATGCCCGACGAAGCTCCGGTTACAAGAACGGTCTTATGGTTGAGATGAAAAGGAGTAGCCATGGTTATAATTCAATAAGTTGAGGGCAGACTAAGTTATGGGTTTTTAAAGAAACAGTGCCCCAGGATAAGCCAACACCAAAACCAGAAAGCAAAAATGAAACATTGCCTGATACTTTTTTCCCTAACTCGGTCACTATGGTCAATGGTATGGATGCAGAACTGGTATTGCCATATTTAGAAAGAGAGTAAGGTACTTTTTCAGCGGGGAATTTCAATTTTTTACGAATAGTTTCATTCATTAGTAAATTAGCCTGGTGCATTATAAATTGATCGTATGAATCTACAGTTGTTGAAGTTTCCCTTAGGAATTCAATAACGTTGGCAGGTACTTCGGTTACTGAAAAATTAAATACATCCATTCCATTTAATTCCAGGTTACGGGGTGCCCGGGAAACACCGTTGCCCAGGTCTTCAATAAGAAAGGACTCTTTTGTTAATGGTTTTCTTACTCCACCTTCTCTTACTATTATGGCTTCATAGCCGCTGCCATCATTTTGTAAACTAAAGTGCATTTTGTCGGCTTGGGTATTGTATTCAAGCATAGTGGCCGTGGCAGCATCACCAAAAAGCGGGTAAACGCTTTTGTCTTCCCTCACTGCACTAATAGATGAAATATCGCCCGCAATTAAGAGCCCCTTTTTAATTTTTGCCTGATTCATTAAAGAACCAATAACTGACAAGCCATAAATATAACCTGAACAGCCCAGGTTAATATCAAATGCCATACAGGATTTAGAAAGCCCCAAGCGGTTCTGTAGTAGTATACTGCTTGCCGGTAACAAGTAATCGGGGGTTTGAGAAATAAATATTAAGATTCCGATATCATCCTTAGATGTGTTGGTTTCTTTTAAAAGTTTTTCAGCAGCGGCCATTCCAAGATCTGTCGTTGTAATGCCACTATTTAATACGGCCCTTCGTTTCTCTATACCCGTAGTTTTAATAAGTAATTTCCGCTCCGACTCATTTAAAAAATCATAGTCGTAATTAGAAATTTCATTTCTCGGAACAGCAGCAGCAATTCCCAATAGGTTAATATTTTCAACAGAAAAGAAAGCCATTGTAATGTCGCTAACCTTTTATTTTTGCTGAGAGACTATAAGGTTGAACAAGTCTTGTATAGTATTAGCTTTTTTTAACTCCTCACCTTTTATAGTAACCCCATATTCGGTATCTGCAAGGGCGACCACTATAAGTGCGTGCATAGAGCCCCATCCTTCAATGTCTTTAATACTAGTTGAAGGAGTAATGGAGCCTTGAGGGATATCTTCGAACTCAGCCCTGAATTTTTTAATAAAATCCTTGATATCCATAAGTTGAAAAAGCGTTAGTCTAACAAAAATAGCTTATTTAAAGTAAATATCAAGGATAGTCTAATTAATATCTAAATAGTAATAACGGTGCAGCCCCATGAAAGGCCAATGCCAAAACCTGCCAGCAAGATTCGCTGCCCTTTTTTAATGCGTTTTGTTCTTAGGGCATTACTAATGGCAATAGGTATAGAGGCTGATACTGTGTTTCCTATATTTTGAATATTTATAAAAAACTTCTCAGGTGGAATCTTAAGCTTTCTTTGAAGCTTTTCTAATACAAAGCCACCCGGTTGATGGAATATGAACATGTCAATGTCATCGATTGTTAGATTTTCTTTTGCTAATAAGTCATCCACCATTTTGGGTACGGTCTTTAGTGTAAACGAAAGCACATCAATACCGTGCATTGATAATCTACCATAAGGCATTGTACTAACTATAGACGGCGCCCATTCCGGGGCCGAGTTTTCTCTTGCATTATTCCCCTTTATTACCAAGCTTTTTTCTCCGCTTCCATCACTTCCTAGTACAAAAGATCCAATTTCGTCTTTTCTACAATGGCTCACCAAACTTGCTGTCATACCATCTCCGAACAACAATCGTAAGGCATGGTCTGTTGGTTCAATGGTTTTTGTCACACAATCTCCTGCCAGTATCAATACATTTTTAGCAACACTACTACCTATAAGTGATTTGGCGAGACATAATGCATATATATACCCTGAACAACCCATTGGCATATCTAATGCGCCCGTATTTTTAGATAACCCAAGCCGTTCCTGTAAGAGGCAAGCGGTGGTTGGTGCCTGCCTGTCGAGTAACATACTGCAAAATATCAAAAAATCTATTTCATTTCTATTGATGCTATTTTCAGAGAACAGTTTTTGGGCAGCCTTTACCGCCATATCAGAGGGAAGCTCAGCTGGGGCAGAAATGTGTCTTTCTAAAACTCCACTTCTTCTGAAAACTTCTTCTGGGGAGTATTGTGGAAATATGGAAGACAACTGTTCATTATCCAATATTGTTTCAGGTAAATAATAGCTTATAGCTTTAATATATGAACCCATTCACGGCTTTTATACAAAGTTAATATTTCCTAACCAACATATTAGCAGGTGAATATTTAATATTCGCTTGTCTTTTTTACCTTTGGTGAAAATTAGCTGCAATGCAAACAGTAATACTCGACGCAAGCCAGATAGAAAAGAAGATAACGCGTATTGCATACGAGATATATGAGGAACATGCCCACGAAAAAGAAATTGTACTGGCCGGTGTTGTAGATGGTGGGTATGCACTCGCCCAGAAGTTGGGGAAGGTTCTGAAAAAGATATCTCCACTGAATGTTACTTTGCTTAAGATAAACATCAATAAAAAGGCTCCTGCAGGAGAAACGGCTGTATCGATAGATAAAAAGGAAAATGTATCGGGTAAATCAATCATATTGGTTGATGATGTATTGAATACCGGTAAGGTGTTGTCATACGGCATGAAGATATTTTTGCAATCGCCTGTTAAATCTATCAGGGTAGCTGTGCTGGTTGACCGTAATCATTCTATGTTCCCTATTAAGGCAGATTATTCAGGTATATCAATAGCTACCACATTGCAGGAGCATATAACAGTTACCCTTGAAACTAAAGGGAAAGAAGCTGTTTTATTAAAAGACTAGTTTATGAAGTTAGTTGAGGTAAAAGATAAGAAAACGGTAAGCGATTTTACGAAACTTCCATTTTCTATCTACAAAAATGATCCTAATTGGATTCCACATATTACCCAGGAAATAGAGGAGATATTTGATAAGGATAAAAACCCTTATTTTAAGCATGGCGATTGTATACGCTGGGTATTGTATAATGATGCCAATAGGCCAATTGGAAGAGTAGCCGCTTTTATAAATGATAAAGTGGCGCATACATTTGAGCAACCGACTGGTGGTATGGGTTTTTTCGAATGTATTGATGATAAACAAGCTGCAATTACACTTTTTGATGCGTGTAAAAACTGGCTGGCTGCTAAGAGCATGAAGGCTATGGACGGGCCTATAAATTTTGGTGAGAAGGATAGGTTTTGGGGTTTGCTTTCGGAAGGAAGAGATAAACCGGCTACATATACCATGAATTATCATCCGGCTTATTACAAAGCCTTTTTCGAAGATTATGGGTTTAGTAACTATTACGAGCAAATTGTATATCGCCGTAGTGTGAATGATCCGCCTAATCAAAGGCTGGTGGGCTTGGCCGAACGTGTAATGCGCGATACCAATTATAGGTTTGAGACCATAAAGAAGAACCAAGGCGAAAAATACGCAGACGATTTTAGGGAAATATATAATAAGGCCTGGAAAGCAGAGAGAACTGATTTTGAAGAATTGACGCAAGAAAGGGCGCGGGAGATAATGCATAAGATGAAGCCCGTACTTGATGAGGATATATGTTGGTTTGCTTACTATAAAGATGTGCCTGTTGGTGTATTCATTGCTCTTCCGGAGTTAAATGAGATATTCCGTTATGTAAATGGTAATATGAACCTGGTAGGTAAGCTTAAGTTCCTTTGGTACCAAAAAACAAAAGGTTGCCGAACTATGATGGGAATAGTATTTGGTATTATACCAGAATTTCAAGGGAAAGGGATAGAAGCAGCTATTTTTAATGAGCTTGGCAAGGTAATACAACCCAAAAAGAGGTACGATAGCATACTTATAAACTGGATAGGAAGTTTTAATGAAAAGATGATACACCTGTTGGTAGCATTGCTACAGGTAACACCATATAAGACCTATATTACCTACCGGAAGGTGTTCTAAGCCATCCTCATAAAAAAACTTTTACAAGAATAGATTTGGTATTTGTAAAATGCTGTTATCTTTGCGCACCTTTTACAGGTATTTAGTGTTGATTCCGTAGCTCAGTTGGTAGAGCAATACACTTTTAATGTATGGGTCATGGGTTCGAGTCCCATCGGGATCACAAAAAAAGGCTGCTAGTAATAGCAGCCTTTTTCTTTTGTAATAATATGAAAGCGGATAATTTATTTTTTGCCAGGGAACAACCCGATTTTATTACATTCGGAAATGAATTCCTCCACATCTTTTTGTATGAATGAATAAGCCTTGGGCGAAACCTCTTTTAACTGCAACAGATAATGGCCGACTATCATTAGTATTTCACTTCCTGTACTGCCTTGCTCTACACACGAAGATATTTTTTTAGCAATGGTACCAAAGTTGTTATCAGTTAGTGTCTGCTTTATTTTATCAATTGTTTTATAGAGGTCCATTAGGTGCTATTGCTTTTTATAAACAATAGTATTCATTATTCTTAAACTACCCGGAGGTACAACAACTTCAATTCCTCCGGCCGATGTAGTTTGACCGGGAGCAGGAGGGGCCTCGCGTGTAATAAAGTCTGTTGTATCATTAAGTACAGCTTCTACTAAATAGTCAGCATGTATAACATTTTCTAATGGTATTCCATATTTCCGGGCATAATCGGCAGAATCTATTCGAGGGTCTTCTGCAGACCAGAACTGAGCTTTCTCAGGTGGCGCGCTTTTACCATTGGTACCAAGTCTATATAATGTTTTATTTCCTTTAAGTACTTGTTTTCTAACCTCTATGGCAGAAGGTGATAAGGACTGGATTGCGAAGCCATATGGTGTGCTTACTTGTTTAATACTAATGCTAAGCACCGAATCCTTGGGTGCAGCGGGTTGAGCAATTAAGGTGTTTGAAAATAGAAATAGAACGAGGAGATAAAATACTTTCCGCATAGTGAGTTATTTATCGCTCAAAAATAACAGAATAAGAATATCGCTTTTATTTTTGTAGTACTAGTTTTCCCTCCGCAACTATCTTGTCCCTTGTTGCGTTTGCAATACGATAAAAATACATTCCATTTGTTTTGTTGCCAAGATCAATAGAGAATCCCTGCATTATTTGAGGCAGTACATTTAAAGATGCGGAATAGACCTGCTGCCCCAAAAGGTTATAAACGGAGATAGTATAATCCATCGTCGGTTCGTAATTGCTTACTATAAGATTAAATACTCCACTGCTTGGATTAGGATATATTCTAACATCATTGTTATTAGTTATGTTTGGTATACTTGTTAGTCCGGGCGCTGTTACATTAATATTATCGAGGTAAACAATATTTCCCCAACCCGAACGGCTTTCAAACGAAAACATTACGGATGCCTGCCCATAAAGTGATGCAAGGCTAACAGAATCCCTTCGCCATGCACTATTTGATGGTGGCTCAAAACAGCCGTGCCCATGACTACCGGCTGTATCCGTTCCGGCTCCGGTGGTGCTTCCTGTTGTGCAAAGTGTAGCGCCCCCTTTTGAGTAAATACTTGTCCATGTATTACCGCAGTCGGTAGAGTAATAAACCACTAAGGTGTCACTGTATTTTGGGGTAGAGGTAAGGTTACTAGGTTCATAAGCCACATCAAAAGACATTTCAGCATTTTTAGCATTGGCAAAACTGTATACCGGAGTATATATCTGCTGCCGTTGACCCGATATGTTTACCGTTTGTCCGCAGTTGGCAGGGAAATACATGCATTGTGTGCTGCTATATCCTTTGCTGGTGCAAAGTTCCCACATACTGTCATTAGCACTTGGTAAGTTTAAATACCAACCCGTTGGAGGAAAAGTAGACGATTGAAAATCTTCTGTTAAAGGCAAAGTGCCGGTTGCTACTACATTTATGTAGCTGGAATAGGTCACAGAATCTTTACCAACCGAAGAAGTTACAACTTCTTTTACGCTATACACCCCAGGTGTATTGTAGGTAATTGTCGGGTTTTGAGATGTGGAAGTAGATGGGGTGCCGCCGGCAAAGGTCCATTGCCAGCCTGATAATGTTCCGGTGGTAGTACTTTGATCAGTAAAATTAACGGATGAGCCAGGGCAAACCGATTTTACATTGGATGTAAAACTTGCCAGGACTGCATTGCATCCAATAAGAGTATTGAACTGGTTCATGCTTCCATGAAAAACGTCCTGGTCTACATTATTAGTGCCACTGATCCCGGGTATTGTGCCGGTCCAGGAATATTGTTTAAAATCCCAGGTTTTCCAAACACCAATATTGGGTGGTGGATTTTTTGGATTGCTGTTATAATCATCTATCCAAAGACCATATACATTCAGTGAACTGTCCACAAAACTTGCGTTACTTGGCCCTATATATATAATAGGAGCAATGCCCGTTGCACTTTTAACTGTGGTCATCCAAGTTTGAACCCATGCAGTTAATTGTGCAGGTGTGAAGTAGGTTGAAAGTGAAGGCCCGCTTGGTGGATCTTCAAGATCGAGCACAGGTGGCAAGTAACAGGTTTTTATATAGGGTCCTGCCACGCTTAAAAAATAATTTGCTTCTGCAGTGGCCGTATTACTCTCGGGGTGGGCAAAATGGTAGGCACCCATAACTACTCCTGCTGATGTGCCATTGGTTTCATTACCAACAAAATAAGAATCGGTTAAGCCAACACCTTCCGTAGCTTTAGCAAAAGCAAATGTATAACCGCCTGCTTTTACCTGCGACCAGTTAATAGTGCCTTCGTATGAGGATACATCAACACCAAGTATAGTTTGTGCATTTGTTGAAAATGATAAAATACAAGCTATAAGAATACAGTGTAGCTCTTTTTTCATGCGCCCTGAGTTTAAATATCTAACCAAATATAGAAAAGGATATTAAACTAAACAAGTTTAGATAGGGAGAAATAAGCTTTCCTTGAAAAAAATGTTATTAAAGGAAGGGTGCTTTAACTCTAAATAGTTAGTGATTTAAGATTCCGGTAAAATATTTGTGCTATTTTGGTGTTATAGTGGCATAAAAGAGATCCTTTATTTTCTTTTTATAGCTTTGATTTTAATTTAACAATAAGTAATGAAGCAGTTTATACAGTCCATATTCCTATTGGTTTTATTTGGCTCGGTGGGTTCTGCACAAAAAAAAGATGAGTCGGTTGTAAGGGTATGTTTGCATTCCGAAACTCGCATTTTGATAAATGGTAAGGTAAGGACTACAGTTGCTGCCGGCGATACACTGAAAACTTATTTTAAGGTAAATGCCAACGCACCGTATAAGGTCATTATTTGTGATCGCATAACTGGTAAGAGTAGACAGATCTATCCTAAAGAAAATGAGAGTAAAGGCGTTTGTATTATCGATATTGATGATGAAAGCAAGGCAAAAATTTTAGATTCATTAGCAGCATTAAGTATATTCAATTTAGAGAACGACGAAGTATTGGTTAAAGGAGGTTCGTATTTAATGGGGCTAAGTGATACAGCTGATATTGAGGGAGGAGATGAGGCAAGGCCACAACATAAAGTGACAGTGGATGACTTTTATATTTCGAAGTATGAAGTAACCCAGGCACTTTGGCTAGCTGTTATGGATAGTAATCCATCCATCCATAAAGATTGTTATTTATGCCCGGTTGATCATGTTAGCTGGAATCAGATACAAGATTTCATAAACCGCTTGAATAAGTTGACAAACCATCGTTATAGGTTACCTACCGAGGCTGAATGGGAATACGCTGCAAGAGGAGGAAAGGAAAGTAAGGGTTATTATTATAGTGGTAGTGATAATCTTGATGAAGTAGGATGGTACCGTAACTTAAATGGTACTCGCACTGTTGGGCTAAAAAAGGCTAACGAATTAGGGCTTTACGATATGTCGGGTAATGTGAGCGAGTGGTGCTCAGACTGGTTCGAAGCTTATTCGAGTAAGGCTCCAGCAACAAATCCTAAGGGCCCCACTAATGGGTTTTTGAAAGCTATAAGAGGTGGTAATTCAATTGGCCTTGCCGAAGGCTGTTATGTTTTTATGCGGGGGGGTATGCTGCCTTCTTTCTCCGACCAATATATTGGGTTTAGGCTGGTTAAAGACGTGAAGTAAGACAGGGATTTGCGCAATATTTAGTATCTTTATAACAGAAACAGAAAAAATGAAAATAACAAAGGCTTTAATTATAGGAGGATTCGCTCTTTTAGCTATGCAGGTTTCGGCGCAAGAAAATAAGCCGGAGGATGCCTTGCAAACTGCTCAAATGCATGTTGAGAAACTGAGTAAGAGCATTAATGGGTTAAGTAATGATCAGCAGACCCAAATGGTTGGTGTGGAGAATTGGTTCATCACTTCAACTCAAGATGTTCGCGCGAGTAATAACAATACTGATATTATTGTAAAGAAAACAAAGGAGTTGAGCGACGAAAGGGATAAGAAGATGAAAACTATCCTTACGGCCGAACAATATGCCAAGTTTATGCAGATGTATGCAGAAGCTGCTAAATAATATAATTGTAGTTTAATTGGTTTCAATAAAAAAGGCCCGCATGTTGCGGGCCTTTTTTATTTGTGTTATTTATTATGTTATTGCAATATTAATTTTTGAGTAGACCTATTTCCGTCAATAACTGTGTTCAATAAGTATAAGCCTTTAGGCATATTTGAAAGGTCAAGCTTATATTCTGTATCATGAACATTTAGTTCAATGGTCTTTATTGTTCTTCCCATCATATCATATACTTCAATAGTGCCGCTGCCTGTATTACTAAGTGATAGGTTAAACACATCCTTGCTTGGGTTTGGATAAACCTTAACCGTGTTCTTAACCGCATTGGTTATTTGGTTAATGTAAGTAGGGTCGCCGAAATCAGGCGCTGCATCATCTTTTAACTCGGTGTACTTAGCCTGCATTGCATGTGTTGCCGGAGTGTAATACACAATGATAGAGGCTTGTGTCCATGAACAATAGTGATTCCAGACACCATGAACTATACGATAATAGGTAGATGCTTTAAACATACCTGTTCCCGAAGAACTGCATGACTGACTTTGAGCAGGCCCGTTAAAACCCTGGAAATATTCTACACCCGGGTATGTCCACCAGCAGTTTGGATTTCCATTAAATGTCCATACTACATTAAGGTTTGCATCCAATTCCTGAATATACCACATATCACCAAAGCCCTGGTAGCCACTGTTACCCAAAGCAGGTTGTGCAGTAATAGTGCAATAGGTGCTACTAGTTGGGTACATGGTGGTAGAGAATGTTGCATTGTCAGGTGCAGTATACACGGTATGTGTAGTGCTACCAATACAACCTGTAACATTGTCTGTTACAGTTAAGGTGTAAGTTGTGTAAGGGCTTGCGGGAGTCATGGTGATACAGTTCATAAATCCAATATTCTTAGTTCGTGGACTCCATGTATCTGTATAAGTAGATGAAGGTAAGTAGTTAGAACATAGTGTTACTGTTGAACCTGCGCAAACAGTATCCGCACCTCCAATGGATGGGGTAGGTGGGGCAGAGCATGATATGTAAACCACCTCAGTTGCCTCGGCCCAGACTACACAGGCATTGGTAACAGCTACCTTTATGCGATAGTATTGCCCGCATGGTGGATTTACTGAGCTTGGAAATGTAAACGCACCAGGAGGGGTTGTGCTCCATTGACTCCAGCTGTAACCACCAGCTATCGGAGTACCGGTTGAATTGCTTTGTGCTATTTCCCAATATGTATTGGTTGGTGTTCCGCCTGTTACTGCACCGGTAAATGAAAGCGCCTGGCCGGTACAAAAAGTGGTTAACGAACTGGTAATACTTGGTGTTAGTGTGCTTGGTACCTGGGTAATGGTAATATTGCCGCAAATAAACAAACCGGTAAAATTGCTGTTGTTGTTTACCGTAACTTCTATCTCATTGTTACCCGAAACAATATCGCTTGCTGGTACGTTTATAGTGAAGCTGTGGAATGGCTTGAACGATACGCCTGCAAAATTCATAACAACTGAATTGTTAACTGAAATACTTCCCACATTATCATCCCCTCCAATATCATTTAAATTTATTACGGCTGTTGCTACAGGGCATGTAGGATTGTAAACAAATTTCATTTTGTACACAAAAACGCCTGTTGATCCAATATTCATGTCGCCAATAAAGCCCCCGTTAAGTATGGTATTAGGTGATATCCAACG
The DNA here is from genome assembly GCA_013285655.1 of Bacteroidota bacterium. Lineage (GTDB taxonomy): Bacteria > Bacteroidota > Bacteroidia > JABEUT01 > JABEUT01 > JABEUT01. The sequence goes on along the minus strand of JABDHI010000052.1, from coordinate 2,457 downwards.
GCCACAGGTGGCAAGTGCATAGTCGCCAACAAAAGCGGTATTATTCAGTACCAATGTTCCATTAGCGGTAAATGGTGTGGCTACACCTCCGCCGGGAACAGTTACTGTCCATTTGCTATCAGCAACTGCAAGAGGTTGCTGCGCCCCGCCCGAAGTGCCTGTAGAAATATCTATGGTTTGCGCATTGACATATGATGCTGATAACATCATTAATCCTAGGGCGCTTATGTACGATTTGATTTTCATTTTCTGTTTTTTATATTGATTAAGGAAGGAGAATAATGTATTCCCCTTCCTGATTATTTTATTATTGTACTACTACTTTTTGGCTGATTCTTTTGCCATCAATTGTCATATTAAAAAGATAAATCCCTTTTCCGAAATCTGATAGATCAAGTTTGTATTCGACAGAAGATCCATTCAGTTCAACGTTCTTAACATTTCTGCCAAGCGCATCATATACTTCTATGTTTCCTTTAGCTGAGTTCTCGAGCCTAATTGTAAATAAGCCTTTACTAGGGTTAGGAAATACCTTTACATTCGATGCAAGATCAGTGACTGTAGAGATGTTATTCTGCATTGCGCTCATATCAGGTGTATTGTTATCTAAAGTAACAGGGTTCTCTTGGCTTAACAGTTTTCCTGATGGAGTGTAATTAACGATGTACGACATTTGTGCCCATGTGCAGTAGTGGTTCCAGGTACCACGGGTAATACGGTACGGGGTATTAGTTTTAAATTTGCCTAACGCTGTGCAAGGGCAAGGGTACGTAGTGCAGCTGCAATTTTCTACGCGATTAATACCATCAAATCCACAAAAACCTTCGGAAGGGAATGTCCAGAAACAAGGCGGATTAGTGTTTTGTGTATATACCGTAGCCATAGTGTTTGGATCAAGTTCTTCAATTATCCACATGTCTCCAAAGCCCTGTATTGTATTTGCTGTAGTAGCAATATCCGATCCTGCAAGCGTGTAGTAAGTACTATTTACAGGGTTTACTGTAAGCGCAAAGCTAGGGTCGTTAAGAACAGCGTGTACTGTATGAGTCGCACTACCTGAACAACCGGTAGAGGTATTGGTAACTGTTAGGGTATATGTTGTAAACGGACTGGCAGGCGTCATTGTAATACAATTAAGAAACGCCAGATTTTTAGTTCGCGGGCTCCATGATTCGGTATATAATGATGATGGAGTATAATTGGAACATAAAGTTACCGTTGAACCCGAACAAACAGTATCAGCACCGCCAATAGTTGGTGTAGGGTTGCAGTTTATGTAAATAATTTTGTTTGCGGAAAGCAGGGTGCAGTTGTTGAATAAAGTAAGTGTTATTTGGTAATACTGACCGCATGTGAGTAAAGAAGAAGGAGGGAAAGTAAAGGTACCCGGTAGGCCAGGTGACGAACTGGTCCAATGATATCCACCTGAAATTATTGCCCCTGTGGAAGTACATTGTGTTATTGCCCAGGCCGTGGTATTAATATTTGTTGTCCCGCTCGACCCCGTAAATGTAAGAGGGGCGCCTGCGCAAAAGCTTGAATTTCCGCTAATGACTGGTTTAAGTGTTGTGTCAGGACCATAATCTATTTCTAAATATCCGCATAATAAAATGCCGGTGTAATGATCGTCATTTATTGCTGCCAAATCAAGAATGTTTGTACCGTGCACGATTTGACTTGGCGGTATGTTTACGGTATAGTTAGTACCTAGGTGAACAAATGTGTTGGGGTTGTTTGGAAAAGCAGGTGGTAACCAATTATTGTTTACACTGAAATAAGAAAGCTCATTATCACATCCGTAAGAAGATAAAACGATCTTAGCACTTTTTACGGGACATGTATTATTTGTTGTGAAATACATACGGTAATCATACTGTCCTATTGGAGTGTTGTCTAATCCGGCACCATGTACCGAACCACCACCGGTATATATGTATGGAGTTACCCATTGTCCGCATATTGCGGTTACCCATGTTTCAATGTGTAAAACACCGGTCGATTCCCATGTGTTGCCATTTGAGCAATACACGTTCTGAAAGTTTGTGGTTCCTGGTGCAGCAGCCATCCACTGAGGGTCGGCGGCGCATATTCCAAGATTATTACCTGCGCTATTTACGCCCGTGGTTAAGCTTATGTATTGCTGCGAATGGCCCGTGACGCTTAATAAAAGCAAGGCAGTTAATACTGAACAAATTGTCTTTTTAATTTTCATAGTTTTCACTGAATTTAGAATGTTGGATTTTTTTTGTGGCGCAAAAGTGTGCCTTCATACCTCTGTTGAGATATATAAATGAGTGGTTAACATACCCTATTGAGTAGTTAACGTAAAACGGTAGTTATTAAACTACCTTAACTAAGTTTTTTTAGAAAAGCGTGTTTCTGAGAACGAGAAACAGGTACGGTAGCGCCATCTTCCATCACTACATGGCCACCATCACCCTTAATATACTTCTGTAT
>JABDHI010000051.1:322-19624 GCA_013285655.1 Bacteroidota bacterium | reverse complement strand
CAAATGGCTACCAAAAACAAAGAAGTAGATACTTATATTGCTAAAGCACAGCCTTTTGCACAACCAATACTTACCCACATACGTAAACTGATACATACTGCCTGCCCTGATGTGGAGGAGAAAATAAAATGGGGTTTTCCTAATTTCGATTACAAAGGGGTGTTTTGTAATATGGCTGGTTTTAAAGAACATTGCTCATTTGGTTTTTGGAAAGGCAACCTTATTAAAGATACTCACAACATTTTTTCAAAAGATCAGGGTATGGGCAACCTTGGGAAAATAACAAGCCTTAAAGATCTACCTTCCGATAAAATTTTAATATCCTATATTAAACAGGCAGTCGAACTAAATGATAAAGGTGTAAAACGTAAAGTAAAACCTAAAGCAGCACCTAACAATAAAGAACTTACTATTCCTACTTATGTAACTAAAGCACTTGCAAAAAACAAAAAAGCAGCTCAGGCATTTGAAGCTTTTAGTTATTCGCATAAAAAAGAATATGTTGAATGGTTTGAGGAAGCCAAGACCGAAGAGACACGAAACAAACGACTCGAAACTGCTATGGAATGGATGGCAGAAGGCAAATCAAGGAACTGGAAATACCAGAGGAAGTAAGGCGCCGCCCGCCAAACGTGTAAATATTTCTGCTAATTATACAACATCATTCCTATTGATGGTACCCATCTTTGCGTTACTAAATAAGTTCAATATAAGTAACGTCAATTTAAAACTAAAACAATATGGAAACTAAAAAGGCAATAGACACCTTAAACAAGTTGGTTGAAATTAACAACGACAGAACAGAAGGTTATAAGACAGCTTTGAAGGAAGCAAAAGAACAAGATTTAAAAACATTATTTACCGCGTTTATCAGCACAAGTCAAAAGTGCAAAACCGAACTGGATAATGAGATCTTATCACTGGGTGGTAAGTTAACTGAAGGAACAAAAACCAGCGGTAAACTATTCAGGCTTTGGATGGATACTAAGGCGGCACTTACAAACAGCGATCGTCATGCTATCCTCAGCTCATGCGAATCGGGCGAAGATGTTGCTATTGACACCTATAAGGATGTACAAAAGAACGACATGGATGACCTGACCCCTCATCAAAGAGCAATGGTTGACAAGCAACTTAAGATGATCAAAGCTGATCATGACAAAGTGAAGAAGATGCGCGATATGGAAAAGGTGACCAGGTAATTATCATTCTTCAAAAAATAAAAAACCGTAATCAATGATTACGGTTTTTTTATTTAGTTCATTTCATATCGGTATGATTTTCTTTATTCTACACAATTAAAAAACTGATATTGTTCACCTTTTCAAAAAATATTTTCGCCGACACTTTACAAATTCTCACGTTTTTTAGCTGCCTTTATTTTTATTGATAAAATTTACTGATAATCAGTCATTTATGTTTATATAAATGAAATATGGGAAAAAACTGAAAAAGTTTTTAGTCGAAATTCTACTTATTACATGGTAGTTCCGTAGCTATTTTTATCAGTACAAGCCAATAATTTGTGAATGAAAAAGAAAGCAATAGAAAACCAATTTCATTTTCCTAAAACACCAACCGGGGTAGATGGATTGGACGAAATCACCGAAGGTGGTTTTCCTAAAGGAAGACCAACCTTAATTTGCGGAAGTGCCGGCTGCGGAAAAACACTTCTATCAATGCAGTTTTTAATACAGGGCGCTATTGAGTATAATGAGCCTGGTGTATTTATGTCGTTTGAAGAATCAGCCACGGACCTTAGTATGAATATAAAGTCACTAGGATTCGATCTGGAAAAACTGAAGAGAGAGAAAAAGATAGCCGTAGATCATGTTAGGGTTGAAAGATCTGAAATAGAAGAAGCAGGAGATTATGATCTGGAGGGAATATTTATTCGCTTGGGTTATGCTATAGATACATTAAAAGCAAAAAGAGTAGTGCTCGATACACTCGAAGCCCTATTCTCCGGATTGAATAACCAGGCTATATTGCGCGCAGAGCTCCGCAGGTTGTTTCAATGGTTAAAAACTAAGGGAGTAACTGCACTTATTACCGCCGAAAAAGGCGAAGGAACATTAACGCGTCAGGGCTTAGAAGAATATGTATCTGATTGTGTAATACTATTAGATCATCGCGTTATTGAACAGGTTTCTACCCGTAGGTTGAGAATAGTAAAGTACAGAGGTTCTATACATGGAACCAATGAATATCCATTCTTAATTGATGAGCACGGAATTTCTGTTTTGCCTATTACCTCACTTAAGTTAAATAATAAGGTTTCATCTGAAATTGTAAATACGGGTGTGCCGGGTCTTAATGAAATGTTCTCTCGCGGAGGTTTCTATAAAGGGAGCACGATACTCATTTCAGGAACTGCCGGAACCGCAAAAACAACATTAGCATCGTATTTTGCTGATGAGCAGTGCAAAAAAAACAAACGCGTAATTTATTTTGCGTTCGAAGAATCGCCTGATCAGCTTATACGCAATATGCGTTCTATAGGCTTAAATCTTCAATCGAGTATAAAGAAAGGCTTATTGCAAATTCACTCTTCACGCCCTTCGTTGAATGGACTGGAGCTGCACCTGCTTACACTCCGTAAATTAATAAAGGAATTTAAGCCTGACGCTATTGTAATAGATCCTATAAGTAATTTAATAACCGTCGGTAATGCAAACGAAGTTCGCTCGATGCTGATAAGGCTGATAGATATGCTGAAGATAAATAATATCACAGCGCTGTTTACTACCCTCAACCAACAGAACGAACAATTACGACCTGACTTGGCAGAAGACTCTGTCTCATCTTTGGTCGACACATGGATAACCGTTAGAGACATGGAAGGCATAGGAGAAAGGAATAGGGGAATCTTTATTATTAAGGCGCGAGGTATGGGGCATTCTAACCAGGTAAGAGAATTCCTGATAACCGACAAAGGCATTAAGCTACTACATGTAGAAATGGGGCCTAATGGTATTTTAACCGGTAATGCCCGTAAAACAAACGCGTTGCGCAAAAAAGTATCTCAATTAAAAATTGAAGACGAAGTGAACCGTAAGGACCGCGAGGTGGTACGTAAACGAAAACTGCTGGAAGCACAAATAGTAGCCCTTAAGAATGAATTCGAATCGATAGAAGAAGAACTGCAGATATTAAAAGCGACAAAGGAATTAGAAGTAAAGTTAATAGCAGAGTAATAAATCAAATAGTATAGCACATGGTTAAGCAAAAACCGGAATGGCAACTGAAACTTTATATTGCTGGCCAAACGCCTAAATCAATACAGGCTTTGGACAATATAAAAAAGTATGCCGAAGAGTATTTAAAAGGTAAATACTCTATTGAAATAATTGATCTTTTGTTAAATCCCCAACTGGCCGAAGGTGATCAGATACTTGCAGTACCCACCCTGGTAAGAAAAGTACCTGAACCTATTCGTAAGATAATTGGTAACCTTTCTAATGAAGAGAAAGTGTTAGTTGGATTAAACATTAAATCCATATAAATGAGATAAGTGAAAAAAACGCCCATCAGTGCCCGAAAGGATAAAACGTACAAGTTTCTTTTGTTCGTATCAGGCATGTCTTCCAAGTCTATTTCGGCTACTGAAAACTTCCGCAGTATTGCGGATGAGTACCTGGGCGATGATTTTGAACTTGAAATAATTGATATAAGGAAAGACAGACAACTGGCATTACAGTACCAGTTAATAGGGTTACCAACTTTAATAAAGCTAAATCCTCAACCAACACGCGTTATACTTGGAGACCTTTCGGAAAAAGAAAAGGTACTGAAGATTCTAAACATTATAGAATAGCAGTGAAAGAGAAAGAACAAAATATTGACAAGATATTATCAGAGTACGCTGAACTGAAGATCAAGCTTTATGAAGCACAAAGCTTAATTGACGCTATTCGTGGCGGTGGTATAGATGCACTTGTGGTAAATGAAAATGGCAAGCCCACTTTATACTCACTCGAGACTGCTGATTATACCTACAGGCTATTAATAGAAAAGTTTGGCGAAGGTGCCTTAACCATTTCTGAAAAAGGAGTGATACTTTATTGCAATGAATATTTTTCTACGTTATTGAATGTGCCCACCCATAAATTAGTTGGTACTTATTTTAGTTCGTATGTAAATTCGGTAGGGCAGTTTAAAGCCTTGCAGGATAACCTGATAACGGGTATAAGCAAAGGCGAAATTGTATTAAATGTACACGACAGGAAAATACCTGTATACGTTTCTCTAACCAGTTTGCAACCCAACTTACCGGCTATTGGGGTAATTGTTACAGACCTTTCAGCAAAGAGAAAACATGAAGAAGATATTGCTAATTATCAAAGTAAGTTAGAGCGAAAAATTACTGAGCTTAACGAAACCAACGAGAGGCTGGAGCAATTCATTCACGTTATATCGCACGATATTAAAGAACCGGTGAGGAAGATACTAACGTATGCATCTCATCTTATTACCTCGCCGGTAATGGCCCAGGAAAGCACTACGGTAAATAACTTAAAGATCATTAACAGTTCAGCGGGCAGACTAAATTCATTGGTTGAAGACCTGGTACGATATTCCTTAACAAGTTCGCTAGATGGTTTTGTATATGTAGACCTGGATGAAGTGTTGAAAGATGTGCTGGAAGATCTGGAGTTAAGCATTAAAGAGATCTCCGCTACTATAACAATAGAAAGCTTGCCTGGAATTACAGGATCTAAAACCCAACTGCGTCAGCTATTCTCTAATCTTATAAGTAATGCATTAAAATTCAGGAAGGCCGGAACGAATCCTGAGATTACAATTACCAGCGAGGTTACTGATTGCGTCGACAAAGAATCTCCGAACAAAATATTCCATAAAATAAGTGTGCACGATAATGGCATTGGTATGCAAAAGGCGTATTTGAAAAAAATATTTGTCGTTTTCCAAAGGCTACATATGCCGGAAGAATATTCAGGCAACGGTATTGGCCTTGCCATTTGTAAAAAAATTATGGAGAATCATTTAGGAAGTATAAGTGCAGAAAGTAGTCCCGGCAAAGGCAGCACCTTTAATCTTTACTTTCCTATTAAATACTAAAAAGCTTTGACAGAGAACAGCCTGCATATTGTTATTGCGGAAGATAACCCAGACGACGCCCGCATTATTAGCGAGAGCTTTAAAAAACATAAAGCATTTTCGCATATAAGCATAGTGCGCAATGGCGAAGAGCTAGTAAGCTTTTTTAATGATAACCGTAGCAATTTACCGGATGTAATACTTACCGATATAAGCATGCCGCTTAAAAATGGCCTAGAAGCCCTGGAGGAGATCTTTGATGATGAAACCTTTTGTAAGATACCGGCTTTTATGTACTCCTCAAGCCTTAATCATCCTTACGACGAAAGAGGAAAAGAACTTGGTGTAATAGGCTATTTAATAAAACCTTTTAGTTTACTAGCCTTTGATGAGATACCGTATCAGGTGATTCACGCATTAAAACAAAGGCGCATCATTACAAGATAGCGTATAAAACCGGTATTTAAAACAACATCTACTTTTACAGTACTTCACAATTCCGGTAAAGCTATTAAGCCGGAAAGTGTTGCTTTAAGATCTCATCCAGCATTTTTTCATTAAGAGGCTTGACTTTATAACCTCCAACTTCTTTTATTTGCTTACTCCTTTCAAGGTCTTTCGGATTATCTGACGTGGAAAGCATAACTATAATAGTTTTCGCCTTTTGTTTTTCTGGTAATTCATGGTACACTTTTAAAAATTCCCATCCGTTAACTTTAGGCATATTTATGTCTAGAAATATAAGTTCGGGGGGAGCTTCGCCTTTATGGCTTAGAAGCTTTAATGCCTCTTCCCCATCCAGTGCAACCTCAATACGCTCTGCAATATTCATTTCGTCGATGATAATCTTGTGGTAGCAATTATCTGCGTGATTATCATCAATAAGTAGTATACAATTTAATTTTGTTTTCAAGCTTAATTTGTTTTAGGCATGGTAAAATAAAAAGTACTCCCTTTTCCCTGTTCTGAATCTACCCATATTTTGCCGCCATGAAGTTCAATAATTTTTTTGCATTGAACTAAACCTATTCCTGTGCCTGGGTATTCTGCTTTGTTATGCAGTCTCTGAAAAATAATAAAAAGTTTATCGTAATATTTTTTATCTATGCCTATTCCATTATCCTCTACACCCAAAAGCCACTCTTTCCCCTTATCCTTCACTTTAATTTTGATAACTGGATGCGCGCCGGGTGTTTGAAATTTAATTGCGTTGCTTATAAGATTTTGAAAAAGAGACTTCATTTCTACCGCATAACCCTTTATAACCGGTAATGCATCTGAATGGACTTTTGCCTTATTTTCATTTATAGATTCCGACATATCATTCAACACTTCCTTTATCAACTGGTTACAATTTACCTCCGCCATATCTTTATCATTCTTCCCGATCCTTGAATACTCCAATAAATCTTTAATGAGTATTTGCATACGCGTTGTTGATGAACTAATAAAGCTCAAATATTCATCAGCCTTATCATCCAATTTTCCTTTATATTGTCTTTCAAATAATCCGGCAAAATTCGAAATTGTTCGCAGCGGTTCTTGTAGATCGTGGGAGGCAACATATGCAAATTGCTCCAATTCATTATTACTGTTTTTCAATTCTATAGTTCTTTCGTTCACCTTTTTCTCAAGGGTGGCATTCATTTCCTTAATTTTCATCTCCGCTCTTTTTTGTTCACTTATATCACGTGATATGAAAACAAGGTTATTTATTTCTTCATCTGCGCCAAAGATTGGACTGATAGAGCTAGAAAAATATTGGGTTATTCCATTTATAGTATAGCTAGACTCGAATACATATGGCGATTTGGTTGTTAGAACTGTATTAACAGCTTTTTTCAGCAACTCCTCATTTGTTCCGTGTTGGAAGCTAAACAGAGACTTGCCAACAATATCTTCTTCTTTATAATCCGGTGTTAGGCGGTTAAGTGTAATTATATTAGCATTTTTATCGACCAGTAAAATATGATCGGTTGAGTTTTCGAAAATCGCCCTGAACCTTTCTTCTTTGGCTTTGATGATATTATTCTTCTCCGTAAAATAGGCTTCAGCAATTCCATACATTGCATAATCGACAAATTTGGTCAGCCCATCAATGAATGTTATAGCTTCTTCTGTAGAGCCGGCAAAATCTTTTTTGAGATGCGGTATCAGATGGTCTTTGTAAATTTTTATGAGTTTATACCAATCCTTATACGAAATATTCATGCGTGCATACATTACACCCTGAGTCATCAAATCCTCCGTATATTTTTTCCATTTACCTTCATAAATCGCCGCTCTTTGAATTTCAAGGGAGTGTTCTTGCTGCATTTTTCGTTGCTTCTCAGTTTGTTGCTTTAATATAGGGCCCCAAAGAGAATCGCCCATTAACTCAGGCATTAATTCATCATTTATCTTCTTTTGATATTTCTTATTTAATTGAAAATACTTTTTCAGCGTTTCAATATCTCTTTTTGTAAAGTCCGGTATCTCCAATATTCCATTACTTGTTTCCAATTGCGATTTTGTTTGCACACCATTTTTAACCGGTTTAGCAGCACTATTAACAGCTTTTTTTCTGGAATTAGACAACTTTGCTTTAGCTGCAACTTTTCGCCGGGCTTTTATTGAAATCGATTTCTTATTGCCTTTTTTAACAGGCTTCCTGATGATTGATTTCTTTTTCATGCATTTAATTTTGACTGGTTAAAATAACGACAATTATAGACTGTTTTCTATCTTCCTGTAGAAATTGGTTGTCCTAACTGCCTGAGCTATATTTAAATGTGATGCATTTAACTATACTAAAATGGGCTTAATCAGTCCTTAAAATCATTATTGTCGATAAACCTGTAAAAACAGACGGTTAACTGTGATATAGTATAGCTCAATCCGAACTACCTATGCCACTAAGGTAAAAATACAAAGAGGAAGCCCTGTTAACTCTACTCTATTTATTCTGTAAAATCAATAAGGTCTCTTGCATTTTGCCATCCCGCATCATAAAAAGTATTATTAAGAAACACATACACAGGGCCTTTAGAGGGAATGTGTTTAGAGTAATACTTCAGGCGATCCTCTTCATAGGAAGTCTTAAACAGATCGGGCGTACCGTGCAACCTAAGGTAAAACAATTTTGATTCATTCCTAATTTCAATAGGAAGCTTAGGATAATCTACATTGCAAAATGTAAGTGGTTTTTCTTTAAGAGCCTTCCTTACCTCATCACTCCACCAGGAACTGTGCCTGAATTCAATTACATTTTCTTCTCCATCCGGAATTTGGGTGAGAATAAGTTGCAAATGCTCTTTTGAGAATACAAACGATGGAGGAAACTGAAAAAGCAAGCAGCCCAATTTATGATTGAGTCCTTTTTTAATCAGATCAATAAATTCATTTATCTGCTGTTTGCAATCTCTCAGTTTTTGAAAATGCGTAATAGATTTATGAACCTTAACAGAGAACATGAAACCTTCGGGAGTGCTTTCGAACTGCTTTTGTAAGCTTTGTAAACGAGGGATGTGATAAAAACTACTATTTAACTCCACTGCATTAAAAATGGAGCTGTAATAGGCAAGCCAATTTTTCTGAAGAACTTCAGGCGGGTAAAATGTATTCTTCCATTGACGGTAAGAATAGCCCGAACAGCCAATGTGCAAATGGTTTTTATTTTGATTCATTTTTCGAAATTAATTTGTGTCACCAATAACCAGGTTGCTTTTTCGGTTAATAGCCCATTTCAATAGATATAATCAGAGTACTTACTAATAGCGCTAATGGCCTTATATATTCGTTCATTTCCTGAGCAAAAGGTTTACCGCACAGCCTAAATTGTTTGTCGAAATTTTTATAGCAACCCCTTATAACTCGGTAAATGTAAAAGCTGTATCTGAAGATGGTAGCGGTTTATAATAATCAATATTCCCGCCCTTCACTGTTTAAACTCTGAAATAAAGGAAATTAAGAAGCCTGCTTGAACCACAGGCTTTTTTATTGTATTAATTAAATTCACGTAACACTTTGTGGAGCCGGAGGGATTCGAACCCTCGTCCAAACAAGGAAACAATAAGCTTTCTACATGCGTAGTCTTTATTTAATTTTAGTGTGATAGCCGGTAAAAGACAAACCAACTAGCACCTTAGTTCCTTTAGTTTCGCCAAAGTACCGGAACACAACCTTGACTATCCTGCCATTTTCGATGCTTCGATCGGGACGCCGGCTGGAGAGGCTTCCCGGGAAACATAGCTAGTTAGATCCTTCTGGATTAAGCAGCTAGGGCGTAATTTGATTCGCCTTCTGTGTTTTGAGAACTGAGATTAACGAGCGATATTCACGAAGCTCGACATGCTTACTTACTATCTCTACCTGCTGTCAAAACCTGTCGGCCCCAATGCTTGTAGTAATTGTAATACTACAAAGATACGAAAAATGAGTGGCCGGTGGTTTGTCAGAGATCCGAGAAGTAACGACTGGACAGAGTTCCTTCACTCCCGGAATCAAAATCCGATGTTCGTTATTCGAAATTCCGCTCTATAACGGCAATTCGCCTTGAGTGCCTGTTTCTTTTGCAGGCTCTTCAGCCCTTGGTGGTACTATCTCAGGCAGTTTAACTGTAGGTTGTTGCTGCATTTTTTTATCAGGCGACATATTCAACTCTTCTTTTATCTCGTTCAGCCCTGAGCTTTCCTGTATATCGCGCTGCACGCTGCTTGCTGCTTCTCTAAATTCCCTCATGGCCTTGCCCAATGTTTTAGCAACCCCCGGTATGCTCTTTGAACCAAAGAACATAAGGAAGACTACTGCTATAAGCAGGAACTCCCCTCCGCTGAAATCTAAAAATAATAAATGCGAAGCCATTGCTGAATATTTAACATGGCAAATTTAGACTAAATACAGTTCACAATAATTCTATTTCAACCCCAAACTCCTAAAGGGGCTTTAAATACACACCCGCTCAAAGCCCCTTTAGGGGTTTAACAAAAAGCCCCGCATAAATGCAGGGCTTTCTATAGGTTATATGAACCAGAACTTAGTTTACTGCCTTAACAGGCTTAGGTTCTTCTTTCTTCTTTGTCCTGTCAAAATCAATTACAATAGGTGTTGCAATACATATTGAAGAATAAGTACCTACAATAATACCTATCAACAAGGCGAAAGCAAATCCTTTAATAGTTGTACCGCCAAATATGAAGATAGCCAACAATACAAAGAATATACTTAACGAGGTATTGATAGTACGGCTAAGAGTAGCATTAAGCGCGTAGTTAATAACCTCGGTCTTGTCTTCGCCTTTATCAATTTCGCGTTTGTGGCGCTTGGTAAGGTATTCACGAATCCTATCGAACACAACCACGGTATCGTTCATTGAGTAACTCATAACTGTTAAAATAGCAGCTATAAAGTCTTGGTTAATTTCAATTGAGAATGGAACAATACCCTTGAATATGGTAAATGCCGCCATAATCATTAAAGCATCGTGGAACAGCGCCACTACTGCACCTAAGCCGTACTGCCATCCGCGGAAACGTATAAAGATGTATATGAACATGAGTAAACACGCCAATAATACCGACCAGATAGCTTTCGACTTAATATCTTGCGATACAGCCTCACCTACCAGTTCTGAACTCATAATGGTATAGTGGTTGTGTAGTTTGCTCAATCCGTCATTCAATGCACTTTCAACCTGACTTTCTGCAGTCTTCGATTGGTCAGCAATTAAATATGAAGTAGTGATCTTTACCTGTTCGTTGGTACCATAGGTTTGTACTTCTGGTGCTTTACCACCAAAAGAAGCAGTAAGTGCATTTGATACATTTTCTACTGTAGGTGCATTATCAAAACGAACTATATAAGTACGTCCACCTTTAAAGTCAACACCCATATCATATCCTTTAGCAAAGAATGATATTAAACCACCTAATAACACAGCGCCTGAAATTATGTAGTATAAGTGCCTGCGTTTTACGAAGTTGATATTGATATTGCGGAATGCATTACGTGTAAACGTAGTGTCGAATGCAATGGTCTTTCCTTTCGAAAGTGTGCGTTCGAACATTAAACGTGTAATGAATAATGCGGTGAACAATGAAGTAGGTATACCAATGATAAGAGTTGTAGCGAAACCTTGTATTGGGCCTGTACCATAAGCATACAGAATGATACCTAATATAAATGTAGTTACGTTACCATCTATAATCGAATACTTAGCAAAACCAAAACCATCTTTTATAGCATTAGCCAGTGTTTTGCCCAATGCAAGCTCTTCACGTATACGTTCAAATATCAGGATGTTCGCATCTACCGACATGGCTATGGTAAGCACTATACCGGCAATACCCGGTAAAGTTAGTACCGCACCGAGCGATGATAATATACCCAATACAAAGAATACGTTTATTAACATGGCAGCATCAGCTACACGGCCGGCTTGGTTATAATAAACCGCCATAAACACGAGTACTAATAACAACGCCACGATGAAAGAGATAAGTCCTGAGCGGATAGATTCTTTACCCAATGTAGGACCAACTACGCTTTCTGATACAATGTGCGCAGGAGCAGGTAAACGACCTGCCTTTAATATGTTTGCCAAATCGGCTGCTTCCTTAGGAGAGAAGTTACCGGTGATAGAAGACCTACCGCCTGTAATTTCATTTTGCACAACAGGAGCTGAGTAAACGATATCATCTAATACAATAGCTACACAACGACCTACGTTTTCTTTCGTGATCCTTGCCCATTCAATAGCAGCAGCAGGAGTCATGGTCATAGCAATTTGCGGGTGGCCTTGGCCTTGTTGTTCGTATTCAACACGTGCATCAGTAATAATATCGCCCGATAACGGAGCACGTCCATTAGGTGTAGTAATCTTAATAGCAATCAGGCCATACTTAGCAGAATTGTCGTTACTGCCTGTAGAAGCCTTACTTGCATCTTTAGGACGAACCCATAAGAACCTTGCCTTAGCAGGGAACAATGACCTAACTTGAGGAATACGCAGGTAAGCACCGATCTTTGCAGTGTCTTCAGATTTTGCATAACCCAATTCAGGGCCATGCGGATCAAGGTGCCTATCAAGCATTGAATATAATGGACTCATCTTAGCATTACCTTGCTTAACTGAATCTTGTTTTGATGCAACTGCGTTTTTGCCTGTATCAGCTGAACTTCCGCCTAATAATTTATTATGAATGTTGTTTGAATCAGCTGCATTAGCTTTAACTGAATCAGCGGTAACTACCATTTTACCGGTAGAGTCCATCTTGGCACTACTTGCAACAGGATTCGAAAGTATGCTGGCCAAAGTCTTGTTCATCAAATCAAGGTAGCCTTGCACTTCTTCAGCATTGTAAGTTGACCAAAACTCTAAATCAGCAGATCCTTGTAAAAGCCTTCTTACACGTTCCTTATCGCTAATACCAGGTAATTCAATTAATATACGGCTGGTGCTAGGCAACATTTGAATGTTAGGCTGAGCAACACCAAACTTGTCGATACGAGCCCTTAGTGTTTGTTGTGCTGTTGTAATAGCATCCTTAGCACGGCTCTTAATTAGCGCAAGTACTTCGTCGTTGGTGCTGTTATAATTAATAAAGTCTTTTAACTCAATGGTTTGAAAATAGGTCGCCAGTTTGCCATTTGGGTTTAGCTTTTGAAATTCTTCGCCAAAAAGGTCAACAAAATCACGGGTCGAATGCATGTGGTCATCACCGGCAGCAGCAATAGCTTTATTAAAAATAATGTCGGTATTGTTGTTCGACATCTTCTTAATAATATCACCTTCCGAAATTTCTAAGGTAACGTTCATACCACCTCTAAGGTCAAGCCCAAGGTTGATACTCTTTTCCTTACACTCTTCGTAAGAATATTGGGCAATGCCCATATCATACACAGTCTTGTTCTTTACCGAATCAAGGTACCCGTCATTAGCTGCAACAGCAACTGAATCAAGGAAATTCCTTTTGCGAGCGGTGTCGCCTTTTGAATAACTGTCGGCAAGTTTTACTACACCGGGTTTGGTTATATATTTTTGGGAATAATCTTTTGCTTCACCCTCAGTTTTAGCTGAAAAATATGTGAAAGAAAAATAATAAACACATGCGAGAGCTAATAGAATAGCGAATAACCTAACAATACCTTTGTTTTGCATTACATTTTAATTTGGGTCGGCAAATATAGAAAAATATTACTTTGTTTTCCTGTAAGCCTGTATTACCTTTTATTTACCCGTAAAATGCAGGTTATCAGTACACTTAAATGCCATTTTTACCTACCCAGATGAAAAAGCATTAATTCTTCTATAGGATACGGCAGTATTTTGCCAATGGAAATGTTCTTCTTTTGAGCTGATTTTTTGAGCATATCGGCATAATTATAGGCAATTGAGCCAATAAAATGCACTTGTTTCTTAGTATAATCAGGATATCGGCACACGTGCTTTTCCAGAAAAACATCAAAACAGCCTTCTATCATATGAGCAAAATATGGGTGTTCTTTATGTTCACCCAAAAACCTGCTAAATGAAGCCAAAAAACGGTTCGCTTCCGGCTTTTCATATACACGCTTTTCAATCTCTTCCTTTGTCATATGAAAGGTATCATTGAAATTTTGGGCAAGGTCCGCAGGCAATTCGCGGTTCAAATAAGCTTCCAGCAAACTTTTACCTAAGTGCGACCCACTGCCTTCGTCACCTAAAATATAGCCTAGGCCGCCTATTACTTCAACAATTTTCTTCCCATCGAATAAACAAGAGTTTGAACCTGTACCCAAAATGCAAACTATACCTTCTGAACTAGCGCATGCAGCCAAGGCTGCTCCCAGTATATCATGACTTATATGTATATCGGCACCCGGAAAACATTGCAACATGGCATCTTTCATAAGCTGGCACTTACTGATGCTTGAACAGCCGGCTCCATAAAAAAACACTTGGGTTACTTTAGCCCCGTGTGGAAAAACCGGGATAAGAGCAGTTTGTATTTCCTCAACCACCTCACCCTGAGATTTAAAGTATGGGTTTAACCCTTCGGTAAGAAAATGATATATCTTCTTATTCTCATCAGCTAAACGCCACGAAGTTTTAGTAGAGCCACTATCTGCAATAAGTAACATTCTGATCAATATAGGTTTAAAGTGCTTATTTCTGCAAAATTGCTAAAAAGCATGTAACCAAAAACCTTAAACTTCAGTAATGCGCATAATTACTGGTTGAAACCCGTTTAATAGGAAAAAAAATATACTTTTGGGGAGCATTATTAATAGTAACCATCCGTTGAAAAAAAATCTACATAATTCCATGCGTATCCCCAAGGGTAGTATCATTATACTCAGCCTATTAGCTTTAGTTGTCTCTTTTCAGGTAAGTGCACAAAAAAAGAAAGTAAACAAAAATCCCGTAACTAAGGATAATTACAAAAAAATGTTTACCGATGCCAATGAGATGGCCGGCGAAAACTTTACAGACTCAGCCTTACATACATTTTTACTGTTATATAAGTACGATACCAATAATGCTAACCTGGCTTACAATGTTGGTGATCTTTACCTTAAAACACCTACTCATAAAGCTGATGCATTACCTTATTTACAAAAGGCAGGCGCACATGTAACATCTAAATACAGGCCTGATGATCCATACGAAAAAAATGCACCTCCGCCAGCCTATTATGATTTGGCCCGTGCCCAACACTTAAATTATCAGTTCGATAAAGCAATTGATAATTTCAACAGGTTTAAAAAACTACTTCCAAAGAAAGATGACCGCCAAGCTGATTGTGATTATTGGATACAATGTTGCAACAACGGCAAAATACTAATTCAGTCTCCGGTTGCTTGTAAGGTTATAAATATTGGCGATAGCATTAACGGTATCTATCCGGACTATTGCCCTGTACTTACCGCTGATGAGCAGGATATTTTCTTTACATCGCGCAGACCTGCTTTGGGTGATTCTACTAAAGATATTTATGGTAGCTATTATGAAGATATCTGGACAGCACATGCTAAAGCTGATGGAGGCTGGAGTACTGCCCGAGATATAGGCACCCCTGTAAATAGTGCGGGTAATGATGCAACCGTTTCTATTTCTCCAGACGGACAAACTCTATTTGTATATAAAGATAATACCGAAGGTGACGGCAATATATTTGTAAGTTACAAGAGTGGTAACCTATGGTCAAACCCAACTTTTATCGACTCTGCCAATTCGGGTGTTGTAAATAGCCCTGCGCACGAACCAAGTGCAGCACTTAGTCCTGATGGGCAAACGCTTTATTTTGTGAGTGACAGGCCAGGTGGACTAGGCGGTACCGATATTTACAAGGTTAGCATACAAGACAATGGAGCATGGGGCAACCCCACCAATCTTGGACCAACAATTAATACCAAGTACGATGAAGAAGCCCCTTTTATACACCCCGATGACTCCACCATGTTCTTTAGTTCAAAAGGACATAATACAATGGGTGGCTTCGACGTGTTTATGACCCATCTAAATAATAAAGGCGGTTTTAGTGAACCCACCAATATGGGTTATCCTATTAATACTCCTGATGACGATATTTACTTCAGTCTTTCAGGTGATGGCAGACGCGCTTATTATTCATCAATACGCCCGGGTGGTTATGGTGAAAAAGATATTTATGAAGTACTTTACACTACTCCTATTCCTGTTGAACCGGTTGCAGTGCTTGTAGGTTATATTAAGAACCCTGACGGCGGACCATTAACCACCAATGTTTTAATAACCACAACCCAAAAGGGCGCCACAGTCTCTTCAAAAACAAGAGTAAATCCTAAAACCGGTAAATTTTTGCAAGTGTTACGGCCTAACACTGCTTATAATGTAGTTATAACATCTAACGGGCAAACCGTATACAACCAGCCTTTTTATTTACCTGCTGATAGTTCGTATAGCCATTTATCACGTTCATTCTTCCGTACAAGCATTATACTTGGTGATACCACTAATGCATTCGAACCTAAAAAGAAGGGAACTACACCAATTGCTGCTAAAGCCAAAGCAAATATGGGAGGTGAGTTTATTAACGATAGCCAAGCCCCGCTACCTATGATAAGAATACAATTAGTTAACGATAAAGATTCTGTTATAGCCACAACTATTACTGATAAGAGTGGACACTTCACATTTAACCAATTGCCAAAGGATTGCAATTACATGTTAAAAGCTGATTTAGATGATTCTAAACTAAAGGATTACAAGCACGTTTACCTGACTGATACCACTGGTAGAATAGTACGTGATTATGACCTGAGAAAAAAGAAAGATGTTTACTATAAAGACTTGCCAGTTGACTTAGCGAGTTTGCAAACACTCCCACTTGACGATTCAAAGTTAAAAGCTCAAAAATACAGCCGCGATACTGCCAATATGCCAAAGTCTGATGCTGACTTTACACGCTATTTTGCCTATAACGTAGACAAAATAAAATCGGGCGATGCTGACTTTATAACATTACTGGATAAAATTGCAGCTAAGGCCGGTAACGGAAATGTAACTGTTACTATAAGTGGTAGTGCATCTAAAGTACCTACGCACCTCTTCTCGCACAGCAATAACAAATTAGCAACCCTGCGTGCATCTGATGCTGAATATGCTATTAAAGCAGGATTGAAGGCCAGAAAGATCGATGTATCGAAGATTACATTTACTGCAGATCATACGGTACAAGGCCCTAAATATGATGGCGATGCTGCCGACCAGGTTAAGTACGAGAAATTCCAATATGTAAAAGTTTACGTAAAATAATACCCTACATATCATGAAAAAAACCTCTGTTCTTTCTATCTGCTTATTATTTACAACCGGTGCATTTGCACAACAAAAAGCAGCAACAACAACAGGCGCTAAGCCCGTGCATCATGCTGCAAAGCCTTCGCTTTCTCCTGAAAAACTAAAAATGCTTTGCAAACCATGGAAACTGGATACTATTGAAACCTTTGGCGTAGCTAAGCCTGCAGGCGACGCGCAAAAAAATGACGGAATCACCATGTTAGCCGACAGTACCTTATTCTTAACGCTTGATAGCAAAGCAGCTACGGGTAAGTGGATGACAGGTTCAAGTCCGAAGATCATTAATACCGTTACAGGAACTAATTTGGAGAACAAAAAAATGTTCACCATTATGAAATTATCAGACGACTACCTCGAATTAGAATACCAGAGTCCTGACCTTATAAGGACGCATTACTTCTTCTCTGCTAAGAAGTAATTAGAATAACCTATTTTTCTAAGAGTTTGAAAAGGCCTGGATTATTTTTCTCCCGGCTTTTTTGCTGGTTGCTTTTGCTGACGCTTAAGTGCATCAAAAAATCTCTTTGCATTATCATTGGTTGGGTCAAGGCCCAATACCCTGTTCCAATATGCCTTTGCAAGCTCTACGTTACCTTTCAAATATGCACAGTTAGCTGAATATCCTAAAGCAATAACCATACCGTCTTTATTTTTAACACTATCATTTCCTATCTTTTGAATATACATATTGGTGGCAGGCAATGCTGAACCGGTATTTGTTGAATCAATAGCCTGGTCAGAGTATGCCTTCCATTGGTAGCCTATAAGCAAATCTCCACGTTGGCTTATCACATTCGAAAAAGCAGAATCTGCTTTCAGGTATTTTTTGCAATCGTATGCCGCTCTACCCAAATAGTAATAGCTGTTTATATCGTTCTGAGTGTACTGTACACGCTTTTGAAAATACATGATAGCTCCGCTACAATTATTATCTAAGTAACAAATGGTACCCATTTGCGAATAAATATCAGAAGCATCGCCTGTTGCCCCTTGCGAAATAAGCATAGTAGCCGCTTGATTCATTTTAACCATGGCTAAAGAGTCCTGGTTGTTCTTAGAAAGCAATTTGCCATAATACGTATAGTCAGATGCCAGTACTTTTATACTTGGTTTATTACTTGCCTTAGCGAAGAATTTATTAATGTTGTTCAGTCCATTCTTGTAATCCTTAATCTCGAACTGGCAATAAGCCAATACACGGTATAGTATCACATCCGAAGAATCTTTGGCTTGAATTTTTTGTATTTCGCTTATTGCATCATTATATTTTTTTGCCAGGTATAAGAACTTAGCATACCTGTCTCTTGCGCTCAATGCATCATTCAGGGCTAGGTACTTTTTATATTGAGCAATTGCCTCATCGTAACGTTGTGCAAGCGCAAGCATTTCTGCTTTTTGGCGATACGCCGGTGCAAAAGTAGAGTCTACCTGGTTTGCTTTTTGGTAATAGGTGTAAGACAGGTTATAGTTAGCCGCATTCTGGTAAACCATACCTTCTCTTAAAATAGCAATAACGTTCTTAGAATTAAGGCTGAGGGCCTTTTCGTATTGGCTAATTGCATTTGATGCATTGCTCGGATCAGCAGCCCATTGTGCATCTCCCAGGTCAATATATAGGTCAGGGTTCTTAGAATCTAATTTAATAGCCTGGTTCAACAGGTCAATAGCTTGCTTAAGATCACGGTTGGCTGTAGGGGCTCCTGTATAAGCTTCTGCTATTTTAGCCAACACAATCGGGTCCTTAGACTTTGATAATGTTTTTGCTTTATAAAAATTGTCATTAGCATCCTGCACATCACCAAGGTTCAATACTATTTTACCAAGCCCGGCATAGTTCAATGCATTGGTAGGGTTCATTTTTATACCCTTTTCATACGCGGCCTGGGCTGAGTCCATTTTACCCCATGCGTAAAAATTTTCTCCCTCGTAAAAATAATTATCTCCGTTATCAGACTTGGCATTTATAAGGCTCTTGTACATTTTATCAGCCTTCTCAAATTGTTCGTCCTTATTGGTTTGTATGGCTTGTTTCAGATCCTGACCAAATGATGCTACTGCAAAAGTTAAACAGGTAACTAAAATTGCGTTCTTCTTGCTGAATTTTCCTTTCATGATGATGAAATTGATAAGCTTCAAAGTTAAAAAGATTTGTTAAACTATCTATAGCCTCTAGCTAATGGCTTCCTATACTAATAACTGATTATTTCCGTAGGCACTGTGGCTGGTAACAGCCCTGCCCTTAATACAATGCGCTGGCCCTTTTCGCCGGTAATAAAGGCTGTAAACCCGCTACCTAATCCTGTCCTCGATTCGCGTTTAATAATGTATACGTTACGACATAAAGGATATTGATTCATTTTAAGGTATGCCTGGAAAGGTTGGTAAAAATCGTTTATGTTAGTGCTTTCTTTATGTGAAATGCCCACGACTTTTACGTTGCT
>JABDHI010000051.1:0-309 GCA_013285655.1 Bacteroidota bacterium | reverse complement strand
AAAACGCATAACGGTCGAATCGTAGTTATCGCTTATCCAGTTTACGCTTATAATACCCATAGCATTGGGGTTCTTGCTCACATAGTTAATTACTTCAGTGTTGCTATTAAGTGCGAAACAATAGCCCGGGAATTTTTTGCCATGTGTAATACTGTCTCTTATGTAATGCGAATTGCCTGAGTTCTCATGGTCAAATACCACAGCCATTTTGTCAAGTTTCGATTTTGCATTTACTTGAGTCCAAAGACTATCATCTCCGTTAAATATGGCCTTTACCTTATCGAGCGTAAGTAAAGAATCAGGGTTATT
>JABDHI010000050.1 GCA_013285655.1 Bacteroidota bacterium | reverse complement strand
CTTACCCTACCCGAAAAGCAACGAATTGTATTCAATATGAGGTATTACGACGAAACCCCATACGAAGAAATGTCTCAGGTTTTAAATACATCAGTAGGTGCTTTAAAGGCGTCGTACCACCATGCAGTTAAAAAAATAGAGGATTTTTTGAAGAATAATTAAACTTTGCTCGTCTAGATATGTCAAAAAGGTATTATGAGGAGGAACATAGATAATACAGATGATATTAACCTTGAGAAAGAGGCTCCGCTATTGGCGAGTATCCCTAAAAGGAATCCTTACGCAGTGCCCGAAGGTTACTTTGATGCTTTGCCTGCAGCTATACTAGAAAAGTGCCGCGAGAACAAAGCAATGCCTGAAACAAAGGCAAGGATTTTTTGGTTGTTCAGGCCACAGTGGATGCTTGCCTCGCTTATACTTATTGTAGGCTTTACATTTTATGCCCGTAACACTTCAAATAACAATACGCTTGAAGGCCTTACAGCACAAGTATCTGACTCGGCCATGTACCAAAGCCTCCAAAATAATATTGATTATGTGGATGTAAACTCGTTAGAAGATGAAGTGCAAACAGATGATATTACTGCCGTACCTTTACACTCTGATACAGCCTCTAACCAACAAGATATTGAGAACTACCTGATGAATCATCATATAGATGCAAGTGATATTGAAAACGAACTTTAAGATCATGAAAACATTTAGAGCCATTATTCTGCCTGCTATTGCCTTAGTATTGTTTACCATACTGGGCAGCGCGCTACATGCACAACCACAAGAAAGAAGAGATAAGATCGAAAGCATGCATACGGCTTATATAACGGAGAAAATAAATCTTACTCCTGAAGAGGCAAAAAGGTTTTGGCCAGTATACGACCAATACCGCAGCGATTTGGGCGAGCTGCAAAAGCAACGCAAACAAAATGCACAGACCATTAAAAATGCCGGTGGCATTGACAACATGAGCGATGCGGATGTTCAGAAGCTTGTAACCAACGAAATAGATATTAAGAGTCGCGAGCTTGACTTACATAAGCAATACGTGCTTAAATTCCAGGAGGTGATATCTTTAAAACAAGTGGCTAAATTGTTTATGGCCGAAGAGCAGTTCAAGCTGTACCTACTCGATCAATTAAAAAAGAGAAGGCAAGGCGACAGAGGCCAATCGGAGTTTGTGCCGCAGTAAGACAGTCATGCTGAGCTTGTCGAAGCATCTTCAGTTAATCTTCGATAAACGACTTTCTAAATTCTTTACCTTTATTGTATCTTTTAGATATCTATTGCATTATATCTATACAAACAGTTATTATGAAATGTCTCATCAGTTTTTGCCTGACAATTCTCTCTATTTCACTATTTGCACAAGACAGGGACAGGAAACTTGATACCATGTCCCAGCACAAGGGAGAGATGATCGTAACAAAGTATATTTTTTACCCGGCTAAAGAAAAAGAAGAAGGAATTGAAGGTACTGTATATATTGGTTTTACAATAGAAAAAGACGGAACAATGGACAGCATAAAGATTATAAAAGGTTCAGAAGCTGGACTTGATTCTGCAGCATTAAATGCTGTCAGTTCGATGCCTAAAAAGTGGTTACCTGTTCCTAGCCGGGTACAATTTATTATACCTGTAAAGTTTTCTTTAAAATAAAACTACTTCCCTTTCGCTCTTTCCTTCCACAATTGGTTGAAGGACTTTGTAGCAACAACAGGCAGATCGCGTCGGGTACCCCATGCATCTTTAAAGAACCTGCGTATCATAAAGTTCTTAAACGAAGCTCCTCCTCTCTCCATGCGGCTGCGCTTAAGCATAGCCTTGCGCCAGAATTTCCAAATGGTGTTTTCGCTACGGGTTGTATATCCTTCTTCCACCGAATCTTTACGGTTCAGCAATAACAGATTATGTATATCAATATTAACTGGGCAAACCTCTGTACATCTTCCACAAAGCGATGAAGCATAACTAAGGTGTTTGAATTCCTTCATGCCTTTCATACTTGGCGTAATAACCGAACCAATAGGGCCGCTATAGGTTGTTCCGTAGGCGTGGCCGCCGATGTTGCGGTATATAGGGCATGCATTTAAACAAGCGCCGCAACGTATGCAGTTAAGTGCACGGCGCTGTTCTTTACGGGCTAATAGATCGGTACGGCCGTTATCTAGTAGAACCACATACATTTCTTCCGGTCCATCAACTTCGCCTGGTTGGCGCGGGCCGGTAAGTATATTATTGTAGACAGTCACTCGTTGTCCGGTACCATGTGTTGCAAGTAATGGCAAAAACAGATCAAGGTCGGCTAGTGTAGGCACGATCTTTTCAATACCTACTATCGCAATATGTACTCTTGGAAAAGCAATCGACATATAGGCATTACCTTCATTCTCGCTCACCTCTACCCCACCAATATCAGCTACTAAAAAGTTGCCACCGGTAATACCGGCATCAGCTTTAGGGTATTTTTCACGAAGCATCTTTCGCACATAGGCCGTTATCTGCTCAGGCGTCCAATCTATCGGTGTTCCTTTCTTTTTATTAAACAGCTTTGCCACATCCTCCTTAGACTTGTGCATAGCAGGTGTTACAATGTGGTAAGGCGCTTCGCCATCCATTTGCTGTATTACTTCACCTAAGTCGGTCTCAAGGCTTTCTATCTGGTTCTTTTCGCATATATGGTTAACATCTACCTCTTCAGTAACCATCGATTTCGACTTAACCAGCATTTTGGCATTAATGCGCTTTAAAATATCAATGATCTCCTTCATGGCAACTTCTGCATCCGGAGCCCAAATGACTTTTCCGCCGTTCCTTTTAAAGTTTGTCTCAAACTCTATCAGGTATTTCTCCATATTCTCGGTAACCTTGCTCTTGATAGCAGAAGCCTTTGCGCGGGCCAGCGAAAGGTTTGAATACTGCTGCTTACCAACCACTACCTTTTTATCGTACTGGCCAATATTGAACAGCAGCTTTCTTTTGTGCTCAGCATCAAATGCCTTAGCATCTGCATTCTTTAAAAAAACCTCGAGATTACTTGACATTATCCTTAAAGTATTAGCATTCTATTTTGTTCACTCTATCGCTATGTCTTCCTCCTTCAAATGGAGTACTTAAGAAAGCATCTACACACTTTTGTGCCTCGTTTTCATCCATATAACGTGCAGGGAGCGCCATTACATTCGCATTGTTATGCTGGCGGGCCAGTATGGCTATCTCTTCTTTCCAGCAAAGGGCAGAGCGCACGCCGGGGTGACGATTAGCCGTCATATTAACGCCATTACCGCTACCGCATATAACAATACCAAAATCAGCTTGTTTATTTTCTACAGCACTGGCAACAGGGTGGGCAAAATCAGGATAATCTGCGCGTTCGGCCGAATTGGTACCAAAGTCCTTTACTTCCATGCCCTTCTTTTGAAGATAGCTTTTTACCTTCTCCTTAAGTTCGTACCCCGCATGGTCGGCGCCAATAGCTATTTTCATTATATTGCTTTATTATGATGCAAAGTTACTATGCAATTGCTTACATACTAAAAAAAAGAAGCAAGAGCCTATTCTTTTATTAACCCCAATTGTTAATAAGCAGGTTTAGCATGTTGACATCTCTTTATTAAATAACTTTGCATTGTATTGATAGTAGTGCCGTAAATTAATTTCAGACATAGACAGAAAATAATTAAGATTTTAGTAAGTTATAGTTAACATGGTTGTACACAGAAACTGGCCAGGTAAAATATCAACAAACGTATTTGGTTATATATATTAACACAGTGTTCATTACTTTAAATAGCTATGGTATTCAGTATATTACAGTCTAATAAAGTCTTACTACTTGTTAATGAACTACATGTTTTTAATATACAAGCATTCTGTAATAATCTTTTAAACCATACTAACAGGCTAATAACAATAACAACAGATTTTCAAATTAAAAAAGAATATATAATTAATATGAATTATGTATAATGAATTGCTGAAAACTAAAAATGAAAAGTTCGATATAAGTTTAGATATCTTTGAAGAGATAAAGAAACTTAAAAAGGAAAAGAATGCGATTATACTTGCCCACTATTACCAGGATGCGGATATACAGGATATAGCAGATTTTATTGGCGATAGTTTAGCCCTTGCCCAACAGGCTGAGAAAACTAAAGCTGATATGATAGTGTTTGCAGGCGTACACTTTATGGCTGAAACCGCTAAGATTTTAAATCCATCGAAGAAGGTTGTAATGCCTGATTTACGTGCCGGCTGTTCTTTAGCTGATTCCTGTCCTCCCGATAAGTTTGAAGCGTTTATTAAGCAACATCCTAACCATACTGTTATTTCATACATAAATTGTTCTGCTGAAGTAAAAGCATTAACTGATATTATTTGCACTTCGAGTAATGCTGAAAAGATAATTAATAGTGTACCTAAGGATAGAGGTATAATTTTTGGGCCAGATAAAAATTTAGGGGCTTATTTAATTAAGAAATCAGGCCGTAATATGGTTTTATGGAATGGTGCTTGTATGGTGCATGAAATATTTTCATTAGAGAAAATAAATCACCTTAAAGAATTAAATCCTAAGGCAAAACTGATAGCTCACCCTGAATGCGAAGAACCTATTTTAAGAATTGCAGATATGATAGGATCTACATCAGCTATGCTTAAATTCACTCAGGAAGACAATGGTAGTGAATATATTGTGGCAACGGAAACAGGTATTATTCATCAAATGATGAAATCTTCACCACATAAAACTTTCATCCCGGCCCCACCAAATAATTCATGTGCATGCAATGATTGCCCGCATATGAAGTTAAATACAATAGAAAAGCTTTATAATTGTATGAAATTTGAGAAGCCGGAAGTTATTATGAAGGCGGAATTGATGAAAGCGGCTGAAAAATCAATAAAGAGAATGCTGGAATTATCAGAAAACTAATATGAAGTTTAAAAAAAATACCCCATATTTTTTTATACTGCTCATAGCGGTGGTTATTTCTATTATTCCTTCTAATTCATTTGCACAAAAGACAACTGAAGGTTACAATAAGCTTTATTACGCTAATGGTAAACTGTCGAGCGAAGGAACAATTCGTAACGGGAAGCCAGATGGTTATTGGAAAACATATTACGAAACCGGTAAAATAAAATCAGAGGGTAACCGGAAGGACTATGTGCTTGACAGTACCTGGAAATTCTATTCTCCAAAGGGCTTAATGTATGTAGCCTTTACCTATAAAAATGGTAAAAAGAATGGTTATAAATACAGTTACAGCCCTGATCCGAAAGATAGTACTGTTGGTGTTTTATCGGCCAAAGAGAACTTTGTGAATGACACTCTACAAGGGATATCGTATTTTTATAAAGCCAATAAATTACATAATACAATTTTTTATAAAGATGGCCTTGCAGAAGGCAAAGCATATGAGTTTTCGCCCGATTCGATGATTACTACAATAACGATTTACAAAGGAGGATTTGTAAAAAAGGTTATTAAAATAAACCAGTATAACAGTCAAAATCATAAAGAAGGTCTGTGGCAAACTTTTTACCCCGATGGTACTGTTAAATGGGAAGGTACCTATGCAGATGGCAAAAGAGAAGGTTACTTTAAAACTTATACCGAAACAGGTAGTTTAATAACCATTCAGAAGTTTATTAACGATGTGGAACAAACTAATGCTCCTGAATTAGCCAAGCTCGATTTAAAGGTAAAATATTTTGCTGATGGAAAAGTGCAATCAGAAGGTCCTTATAAGAACAATCTGCCGGTTGGTGTGCACACTCAGTTTAATGAAAATGGAGAGATTGTGAAAGCTGAAATATACGATAGCGGTAGAGTAATGGCAGAGGGTATACTTGATACTTTAGGTCTACAGGAAGGTGATTGGAAAGAGTACCATGAGAACGGCCAACTAAAAGCCTCTGGCAAATACCTGAAAGGAATAAAAGTAGGACCCTGGAAATATTTTTATACTAATTCTAAATTGTTCGAAACTGGGAAATACGATCAACAAGGGAGGCAAGAGGGAAAATGGATGTGGTATTTTGATGATGGAAAGGTCCGTCGGGAAAGCAATTTTTATAACGGCCAGGAAGATGGAGAATTCGTTGAGTATACAGATTCTGGTAGTGTAATTACCAATGGCCAATATACTGAAGGCTTAAAAGAGGGCAAATGGTTTTACATACTTGGTAATTACAAAAGCATTGGCAAGTATACCGATGATCAGCAAGACAGCACATGGGTAGAGTATTATGTAGATAATGGTAAAGAGAGATTTAAAGGCAACTACAACCAAGGCAGGCCTGATGGCAAGCACGTTTGGTATTACCCTGATGGGAAGGTTGAATTAGAGGGTCAGTATCAAATGGGAATAATGGAGGATAAATGGAGATACTTTGATACTGATGGTAATTTGTTTTTAACTATTACATACAAAGACGATATTGAAGTTAAATACGATGCTGTTAAGATCGAGCCCTAAGCATGATAAGTATCAGATAGATATATTGGCATTTTTTTAAATTTGTAAATAAATACTAGTTAATGAATTTCGACCTCAAGCAGATAGCGAGTGCAAGCATGATATTGTTTGCGGTTATTGATATACTTGGCGCTATTCCTGTAGTTATTGATTTGGGGAATCGGATGGGCGAAGTAAATGCTCGTAAGGCCACCTTAGTTTCTGGCGCAATTATGATCGTGTTTCTTTTCATTGGGGAATCAATACTTAAACTCATCGGACTTGATATTCCTTCCTTTGCGCTAGCCGGCGCTCTGGTAATATTCTTTATTGGGCTTGAAATGGTCCTCGGGATAAAAATATCGAAAGAAGAAACTACTTCCGCCGTCTCTGTCGTACCAATTGCCTTTCCGCTTATTGCCGGAACAGGTACCCTTACTACCCTACTCTCTATTCGCGCAGAATTTTCAATTGAGAATATTATTGTGGGTATTTTGATCAACCTGGTTTTTGTATATATAGTTCTAAGAAATACTAAATACCTCGAGAAAGTTTTGGGTCCAGGAGGAATTATTATTTTGCGCAAAGTATTCGGAATAGTATTGCTGGCAATTGCTATTAAATTATTCCTAACTAACCTTGGAAGCGTATTAAACTTATCACATGCATCAGGAAGGGCACTTTAATCAACCAGCGTTTGTAAGGGATATCATTATCGGTCTCTCCGACGGCATTACAGTACCATTTGCGCTCACCGCAGGTATAAGTGGTGCCGTTGCATCAAATAGCATTATTATTACCGCAGGCATAGCTGAAATATGTGCAGGAGCCATTTCAATGGGCCTAGGGGGGTTTCTTTCCGCCAAGACCGAAGAGGAGCACTATTATTCGGAGTTAGCAAGAGAATATAGGGAAGTGAAGGACTGTTATGAGATTGAAAAACAGGAGGTTAGGCATGTTTTTGCAGAATACGGTCTTTCAAAGGAGGCTCAGGATATGATTGCTGATGAGCTTGCCAAGGATGAGAAAAAGTGGGTTGAATTCATGATGCGATATGAGCTAGGACTGGAAGAGCCTGATGCTCAGCGAGCTAGGAAGAGCGCAATGAATATTGCTATATCTTACGTTGTAGGAGGAATAATACCTCTTCTTGGATACATCACCACCTCCACCCCGGAACATGGCTTAAGGGATTCTGCAATCTTTACGATTCTTTGCCTTATTGTTTTTGGATATTTAAAGAGTAAGTTCACTGGTCAGAATCCGGTTTCCGGGGCACTTAAAACAACGGCAATTGGAATATTAGCTGCTTCTTCTGCATTTGGTATTGCGTATGCGTTCAATCATTTTAAATAAGGATTATGGATATTACACCTGAGATAACGAATAGGATAAAGCAATTAGATGAGAAGTATCAGGCTATGGGCCAAGATATGGTCTCTTACCTGGATGGTTTGTTGTACATGGACTATTTGAAATATTGGGATTATGTGCATACGGATACTCTACTCTCTCTCCAGAACCCTCGTACCAATTTTCCTGATGAGAAGATCTTCATTATGTACCATCAGATCACGGAATTGTTCTTCAAGTTATGTATTCATGAATACGAACAGATAGCTGCCGAAAAGAACCTTATCCTACCCTATTTGATCAATAAGGTAAAACGTATTGTGCACTACTTTGATGGCCTTGTGACTACGTATGATATTATGGTTGATGGAATGGATAAGGAGCAATTCCTAAAGTTCCGTATGGCCCTATTACCGGCAAGTGGATTTCAGTCTGCGCAATATCGAAAGATTGAATTGCTCTCTACAGATTTGGTGAACTTGGTGCACAAAGAATACGCGACCAAGAACCCTGGAATTAAGAATGCACCCGTATCAGAAATGTATGAACATATTTACTGGAAGACTGGTGCAACAGAATTAGCTACAGGAAGAAAGACGTTAACTTTAATTCAGTTTGAGGAGAAGTATGGTGAGGAGTTTATTAGGTTAGCAAGTTCATGTGTTAAAGATAATTTATATGCTCGTGTTAAGACGCTTCCAGAAGCCGATCAAAAGAACCCTGAGCTGATTAATCTTCTTCGCGAGCTTGACGCTAATGTAAATGTAAACTGGTGCTTAATGCACTACAAGTCCGCCGTTAGATACTTGCAAGGAGACCCGGATATTATAGCCGCTACAGGCGGTACGAATTGGCAAAAGTATTTGCCTCCACGCTTCCAACGAGTTGTGTTTTACCCTGAACTATGGAGCGAACAAGAGAAGGCAGAGTGGGGTAAGACTTGGGTTAAAAAGATTGTTCCTAATGCCGTTTAAATGCATATGTTCCACGTGGAACGCAGAGGCATTAGATGAAAGAAGCAGGTGAAGAAGAGGAGTACGTTCCACGTGGAACGTACTCGATATTGTGAATGTTTTTTGACCGGATGATGGAGTTTAAATTGGCAATGTTCCACGTGGAACTACCGACCAATATGCACCATTAAAACCGAAATATCTGAAGGATTAATACCGCTGATTCTTGACGCTTGGCCTAATGTTTTAGGCCTGAATTTGGTAAGCTTTTCCCGAGCTTCCATAGATAAAGATTTCAAAGAATGATAGTCTAAATTGTCGTGAAGAACGAGTTCTTCCAGGCGCAGAAACTTGTCTGCCGTCTCCTGTTCTTTGTGAATATATCCCTCGTATTTCATTTCTATTTCTGCTTCTTCTATTGTTTCAATGTCGTATTTCGACAGGAATTCAGAAGCCTTAATTGATCCTTTTATGATGTCTTTTATTCCCACATTCGGACGAGAAAGAATAGGGAATGCCTTCGTCTTTTGATTAATTTCCATCGACTCCAACTCTCTTAAAACGGGATTCATTTCATCCGGAATAAGACTTTCATTTCGAATGAAAGAAGCGATTTCTTTACCTGATTTTATCTTCTCTACCACACGGTCAAATCTTTCTTTTGATGCTAATCCAATTTCATAACTGAGAGGCGTTAACCTGATATCAGCATTATCCTGGCGTAGTAAAATCCTGTATTCGGCCCTCGAAGTGAACATGCGGTACGGCTCTTCAGTGCCCTTGGTGATCAGGTCGTCAATTAGTACCCCAATGTAGGCTTGGGACCTCGAAAGCACGAAAGGTTTGGCATTATTTACCTTTAAATGGGCGTTTATACCAGCCATAAGTCCCTGACAAGCAGCTTCTTCATACCCTGTTGTGCCATTGATTTGCCCTGCAAAGAATAGGCCCTCAATTCGACGCGTTTGGAGCGTATTAGAGAGCTGATCGGGTGGGAAATAGTCATATTCTATTGCGTACCCTGGTCGAAACATCCTGACCCCCTCAAAACCCTTTATTTTGGTTAGTGCTTTGTATTGCACCTCTTCAGGTAGCGAAGTTGAGAACCCATTAAGGTAAACCTCTACAGTTTCCCATCCTTCAGGCTCTATAAAAAGCTGGTGGCGTTCTTTATCGGCAAAGCGGTTTATCTTATCCTCGATGGAAGGGCAATACCTTGGACCAAGGCCTTGAATCCTTCCGGCATACATTGGTGACTTGTCGAAACCTGTTTTCAATATCTCATGTACCTCGTCGCTGGTATAGGCCAGGTAACAACTGCGTTGTTTTTTTAGTGGCTCAGTAGTAGGAGAGTATGAAAATTTCGAAGGTTCCTCATCGCCTTGTTGTTCTTCCATTTTCGAGTAATCAAGCGACCTTCCATCGATACGTGGAGGTGTGCCTGTCTTCATTCTACCGCTTTCGAAACCTAACTGCAAAAGTTGTTCTGTAATACCTGTGGCTGCTTTTTCGCCTACACGGCCACCACCAAATTGCTTTTCGCCTATATGTATTAAGCCGTTTAAAAACGTGCCGTTTGTAAGCACCACTGACTTACTCTTTATCTCTATTCCCATGCCCGTTACAACACCGCAAACCTTATCATTCTTCACCAGCAAGCCTTTAACCATGTCCTGGAAGAAGTCAACGTTCATGGTCTGTTCAAGCATCTTTCTCCATTCCAGCGTAAACAAAGCACGATCGCTCTGCGCTCTGGGGCTCCACATAGCAGGGCCTTTAGAACGGTTAAGCATGCGGAACTGTATGGCTGTTTTATCGGTTACAATACCAGAATATCCGCCAAGGGCGTCTATTTCGCGCACTATCTGCCCTTTGGCAATACCGCCCATTGCCGGATTGCAAGACATCTGGGCTATCTTGGTCATGTCCATGGTAATGAGCATTACCGATGAGCCCATATTGGCTGCTGCTGCTGCTGCTTCGCAGCCCGCGTGGCCTGCGCCAACTACTATTACGTCATATTCTTTGAACATGTTTTATTTATTTTAAGGGGGTGCGAATTTAAACTATTTTAACTAAGCCCTATTGCTTATTGGGCTTTGACCGCGTATCAGTAATTTTTCGATGTCGTTTCATGTCATTTTCTGTCGTGCTGGAAAATTAATTCCATTCCTTCGCAATGATTATCAGTCGGTTGGATTGATTTCAGCATGGGGATATTTCGTGAATTCGTGTCGCACATGGTTTTAAGTAGTTGATAATTAGTGGTTAATATGCGACAAAGTCGCCTTAACTTAAACTCCATTAGTTAGAGTCATCAGCTCAAGGTCGGCATTGTTGATGGGTGTGTTTGTGAGAAAGCGAAATGCTTTTCAACAGGTCAGATTACGACAATAAAGCGGGTGCTGACGCACGTTCATTCCCCTGGCGTGCATTTGCCAGTTCCGCTTTCTGAACGTCGCTATAATCGTCTCTATTTAAATAATCGAGCCTCTGCATTTCTTGCACTTCAATGGCAAGGTGGTCAAACTCTACAGTTACTTTTCCTTTTAGCAAATAACATCCGGGCCCACGGAAAGGCCAGGCCTTTGCTGATGGGGGGAAGTGTACCGTGTCTATCCAATATCCATTCAAATCGAGGAATGTGCCAAAGTGCATGCGATCGCCTTTTATGGTTTGTACCGTTTTGGTATTTACCAAATAGCCTACTATTTCTACTGTTTTATCTACATATTTTGGTAGATCTGCAGCGATTGTTTTTACGGGTATTTCGTTCTTTAAAAGTTGGAAAGGTGAGCAAAGTGAAAAGCCAAATAATTCGATTTCATCGAATGCATTATCGAGCCACGAATTGTGTAGGGTAGGTAGGGTGTAGCTTGTCGGTTTTACGTCAAAAAGTTCTTTCGATATATTGGTTTTTTTAATGGGATTGATGAGTGAATATGCTTCCCACAACAATTCTTTTTTGTCTTTTCCGGTAAACCTGAAAGCACCCGAACGTATGAGCAAGCATACTTGTTCAACCGAAATAGGTATGCGTTTTATAAAATCGTAAAGGCTCTTAAAAGGCCCGTTGTGTATGCGATCTGATAATATGGTATTAACTGTTTCGGCCTGCAATTCGCTTATGAGTGATATGCCCAGGTAAATAGTTTTTTCTTTTATGGTGCACAATGCCGGGCTTTTGTTTACACAGGGCGGTGCAATAGTTGCGCCATGCATGCGTGCCTCGTGTATGTATAATTCCATGCGGTAAAAGCCTCCTCCGTTGTTGAGTGTGGCCACCATATATTCCAGTGGATAATAGGCCTTCAGGTAAAGTGCCTGGTAGCTTTCTACCGCATAGCTGGCCGAATGCCCTTTAGAAAAAGCGAAATTGGCGAAGCTCTCTATCTGGTTCCAAATGCCATACACTAGTTTTTCGCCATATCCTTTTGCCAGGCAGTTGGCAATAAATTTTTCTTTTACCGTAGAAAATTCACCACGCTCCTTGAACTTCCACGACATGCCTCTGCGTAAATGATCGGCCTCTGCTAATGTAAGGTCTGCAAAAAAATGCGCCACTTTTATCACATCTTCCTGATATACCATTACGCCGTAAGTTTCTTCCAACAATTCATAAAACTCGGGCAGTTCGGCTTTGGCTCTTTCGCGTGCAGATTTGTTTCTATAGCGAACAATATATTCGCGCATCATGCCACTTTGTGCTACACCCGGGCGTATGATAGAACTGGCAGCTACCAAACGCAAATAATCATCAGCTTGCAGCTTGGTAAGCAACATGCGCATAGCAGGCGATTCGACATAAAAACAACCAATGCATTTACCGGTACTCAGGAGTTTTTTTATCCTTTCATCCTCCTTAAATTCCTTCATGTTGTGTATGTCTATCTCTTTGCCATAATTGTGTTTTATAATGCTCAGCGTGTCTTTTATCTTTCCTAATCCGCGTTGGCTAAGTATGTCGAATTTGTAGAGCCCAATATCTTCTGCTTCGAGCATACTGAACTGTGTAGTGGGGTAGCCCTTGGGCGGAAGGCTGGTGGCAGTATAGCATGTAATAGGTTCTTCTGAAATAATAATTCCGCTGGAATGGATACTTAAGTGGCTCGGCAGATCTTTTATGAGTTCGCTGTATTTCAAAACCAGTTTACCAATGCTGTCAATATTCGCAGGTGTTTTGTGGGCCGACTGAAGCCTGTCTATTTCGACGGGCGGCAAACCAAAAACTTTACCCAGTTCACGCAATACCGAATCTTTTTTAAAGGTGTTATAGCTCCCTAAAAGGGCTGTGTGCTTGTTGCCATATTTGGTAAAAATATAACGCGTTATATCGTCGCGGTCGAGCCACGAAAAATCAATATCGAAATCGGGCGCATTGCTGCGGAAGGTATTTATAAATCGCTCAAAGTAAAGGTCGAGGTCTATGGGATCGACATCGGTGATGTTGAGTAAATAAGCTACCATGCTATTGGCTCCGCTACCACGGCCTACGTAATAATAGCCTTTATGCCGGGCATAGCGAACAAGATCCCAATTGATGAGAAAGTAGGATGAGAATTTTTTCTGCCCTATTATTGCCAATTCTTTTTCAAGGCGCTGTAGTACTTCTGCCGATGGGTTAGGATAGCGGTATAGCAAGCCTTTTTCGGCTTCACCGCGTAATAAGGCGATATCATTATCAATGCTGTCGGTAAAGTGTTGACGGTTTTTATTGGCCAGTTTTCCATAAGCAAAATTTATGCCGCAGTCATTTAGCAGGCGCTCTGTATTTTCTATAATAGGCGAGTAAAATTCGTAGGCTTCCAGCAATTTTTCTTTCGGCATTATAACTGCATCTTGTGCCGATTGTTCGCTTACAGGCAGTTTACTCAGCAACGTGTTTTTATCAATAGCCCTGAGTAAGCGATGCGCATTAAAATGATTTTTGTGTATGAATGTAGCGGGCTGTAAGGCTACTAACTTGTGCGGGATGTTTCGGACGGGGGTAAAATTAAGGCGCTGCAGATCTTTAATGGCTACGCCTACAAATTCGTTATCGCGCAGGGGTTGCCCCATATAGGCTTTAAGCGGGTAAACGATGTATGCATTATTAAATTCAGGCGCCTGATCTTCGAATTTTTTGGATGCATGCAAGTGTTCGCTCAGGTGTTCATTCAATTCCTTAAAGCCTTCGTTATTGCGTGCAATACCAACATATTTTTGGTCTACACTGTTGCGAAAATCAATACCTACCACAGGCTTCAACCCTATGAGGTTAGCTTGCCGTATGGTTTCTAAACAGGCAGATGTATTGTTGATATCGGTAAGGACAAACGACTTGTATCCATTGCGCTCAAGCTCTTCCAGCAGTTCTTTAATATTTAAAGTGCCGTAGCAAAAGCTATACATGGTATGGCAATTGAGCAGCATACTATTTTTTCTTTATAGGCTGACCGGCGCCTTTGCCGTTAAAGGGGTTAAAGTCGCGGACCTTTATATCCATGCCTGCTGCACGCTGTACGATATTCTTTCCGAACCTGCGTTGCAGCCTGTCCATTGCCTGGTATAACTGCATTTGTTCTATGGTATCGTTAAACATATCTATCTGGTAGGTGCCATGTACCAGGTGGCTTAAACGTATACCTATCATGCGTATGAGCATGCGCTTTTGGTAGAGCTTAGTAAATAGCTCGTTTATTTTTTTCAGCAATACATGGTCGAGCGCGGTGTAAGGTATGCGCGCTTGCATGGTATACGTATTAAAATCAGAGTAGCGGATTTTAATGGTGACGCATGATGTAAGCTTCTGTTCATCGCGTAACTGAAAGGCCAGCTTCTCGGTCATACGTATGATCATGGAGTTAAGGAACGACACATCAATCGTATCTTTATCAAAAGTACATTCGGTAGAAATAGATTTCCGTTCAGAATATTGAACTACGGGAGAGTTATCAATGCCATTGGCCTTTCTCCAAATAGTTGAACCATTTTCACCGAGCACTTGTTCCAGCATTTGCACGGGCATTTCCTGCAAGGTCTTTATCCGTTCTACGCCCATGTTGCGCAACAGTTGGTAAGTCTTATCGCCCACCATAGGTATTTTTTTTATCGATAGGGGAGCCAGGAAGGGTTTCTCTTCTCCGGTCGGTATCCTGCGGTAGCCGTTGGGTTTGGCCTCGCCGGTGCCAACTTTAGAAACTGTTTTGTTGCTGGATAGTGCGAATGAATTAGGCAGCCCCGTTTCTTTTATGATCTTTTCCCGCAGCTCGGTTGCCATTTTGTAGCAGCCAAAAAATTTATCCATACCTGTAAGGTCCATATAGAATTCATCAATGGAGGCCTTTTCGTAAACGGGTACATTTTCTTTTATGATCTCAGTTATTTCATTAGAATGCTTAGTATATGCTTCATGGTCGCCGCGTACTATAATGGCGTCGGGGCAAAGCATCTTGGCCATTTTCATGGGCATGGCGGAATGTATACCAAAGGTTCGTGCTTCGTAACTGCATGATGCTACTACACCGCGGTCGCTGTTACCGCCTACAAGCACAGGTTTCCCATTTAGCGAACTGTTCATTTTCCGCTCTACCGATACAAAGAATGTATCCAGGTCCATATGCATTACGCTGCGTTCCATTTCCAATCCCTGTATGAAAGGAAATGCAATATACCAATTATATTAGCAATTATATGCTAAGTATATTAGCATAATACAAAACACATTGATTGTCAATAATATATTTAGAATAAAAACACGGATATGCCCAAGAATGGGATGGAAAAGAACCGACAATTATTTACTAAACTGCACTTTAAGAGCCTCATCGATATACGAAGCCGGAATAGCAAATCCAATACCCTGTACGCCTTCTCCTTTCATTTTTGCATTAACAATGCCTAGTAAATGCCCGGAGGTATTTACTAACGCACCTCCGCTATTACCAGGGTTAATACTTACGTCGGTTTGTATAATTGTTTTATCACCTGCACTCCGTTCGCCGGAAATAATGCCCTTGGTAAGTGTTTGTCCGAGGAAAATACTTTCAGGTGTTCCTATAGCAAAAACATCATCGCCAATAGGTATATCATGCGTTACGGTATCTACCGGAAAGTATTTATAAGGACCAGGCTTATCAAGTTTTAAAATAGCCAGGTCATATTCTGCATTGCTTCTTAGCACAGTCGCCATAGCCGAATCGCCATTCGAAAAAAGTATTTTTACTTTAGATGCCGTATCTTCGGTTGTTACGTGATGGTTGGTAATTACATAACCATCGGGCGAAATGATGCAACCGCTGCCGTGCCCTTCGCTAACTACCACCGTAACTACGGCGGTTATGGCCTCATCCAGGCTCTTAACAGAATCATTGGCTGTTTCGGTAATATTTATGGGTGCCCATTTTTTTATAAACGATGCGGTGGCATTTTTATCGTGCAGGCATTTTTGCACTTCATCGGTATTTAAAAATGCAGCCATAGAACGTTGAAACACATCTGTTGCAAATTCATCAAATTCAAAATCGCCTTCTGAAAACCCTAACCATGATGAGGAACAATCGGTGGTATAACTATATATCTCATTGTCGCTGGTAGTGCCGTATATCTTCCAGTTGCATTTAAAATCTACAAACATATAATGGTCAACACCAACAATAGAAAAGTCATTCACTTCGCATTTTAAATAATAAGCGCCATTATACACATGCGAAAAGAATCCTCTGTTTGTATCCTGGTAATTCCAAGTTGCCAATACGTGGTTTAGGGTATCTGCGAATTGGGTATTGCGGTGTTTTATAGCGCTTTCTTCAGAGCGTGTAAGAGTGGCATTGTGTTTATAGTATGCCTTGAACCTTTTATAATATGTTTCTTTCAGGTTGTTCTTTTTAATATCAACACCAACGCTTTTCACATACAGTCTGTTCTCATCATTGGTGCGATAAGGAATTTTAACCAGGGCCGGCATAGTGTTTATTTTTGGATAAAGTTTCCAAGGCCCAATGAACAGGTCGAGCCAGCTTAAAGTGCCAATATTAAGTACCGATTCACTTACTAAACCGGTAACAGGAGATGCTGCAACACCGGTATTGGAGCTGTTAATAGCTGTTATAACAGGGAACATTACGAATGTTCCTATAAAATCGACACCAATATCAATGGCTTTACCGGGATTAAATTTATAGCGTGCAATGGGCAAGGTATAAGGCAGGTAACCATTGCGCGACTGGGTAACCGAGTAAGAATTTACTTTGTTTGAAATTTGGATCGTTTTTGCCCGCTCGGGTACAAAAGCGGTAATATTATTGCTGCCTATATTATTTATACCAATAGAACTGTATCCGCTAGCAATATCCAACGTAGTGCTGTCTTGTCCTGTAACAATGGTTGTT
This sequence comes from Bacteroidota bacterium, assembly GCA_013285655.1. Taxonomy (GTDB): domain Bacteria; phylum Bacteroidota; class Bacteroidia; order JABEUT01; family JABEUT01; genus JABEUT01. The sequence goes on along the minus strand of JABDHI010000050.1, from coordinate 2,506 downwards.
GTATTGTTGGCAAGTAACACGGCACATCCCGTGTTAAATAAAAAACACGGCAAAATGAGTAACAGTAATAAATATGGCCAGTGTTTGCGGACAAATATCTTCATGTTAATTTACAAATTTAATGTTCAATGCTTTTTCAATGGTGTACGATGGAATGGCAAACCCAAGCCCCTGTATATCTTCACCAATGATCTTTGAATTTATAATGCCGAGAAGCTCTCCCTTTTTATCAATAAGTGGGCCGCCGCTGTTGCCCCTATTTACGCTAACATCAGTCTGTATAAAGTATTTTCCTTCCTTTTTGCGTATACCCGATACAATACCTTTTGTAAGTGATTGCCCGAAAGCCAGATCGAGTGGGGTGCCTATAGCATATACGGGTTCGCCGATGGCGGCACCATGTATACTATCATTAGCCATCAGGTAAGTGAACTTCCTTGATGCTGTTATTTTAAGCAACGCCAGATCACAATCTATATTACTGCGTACCCAAACTGCTTTTAGCATCTCGCCCTTATCAGTCAACAGGGTAACTTCGTTAGCTGTATCTTCTTTAATAACATGATAATTGGTTAAAACATACCCATCGGGAGAAATAATACAGCCACTGCCATGCCCACCGGTTACTTTAATGGTAACCACTGCTTTTAAAGCTTCGCCTAGTGAATGTATAGTATCATTGCGATTAACAGGTATATTAATTAGAGCTCCTAAGCTGGCAACTGCGGCAGTTTTTTTGGTAATGGAGTCAGCAAGCTTTCGGGGATCTATTCTATTAATTATTTTTTTTGCAGTGCCTTGTATAGTATCTGTTTTGCCGCTATAGTAATAAATGAACGATACATTTTTACGGGAAATAAAGTAGTCGTTACGCGACTTTGGAGGCTCTTCAATTTTTATATAATGTATGTTGACCGAATCGATCTGCTTAACTATACAAGGTATCTCAAATCCATCAGCTTTTATAATACGGTCTTCCTGAAAATCACAAGGCTCGTACATGCCGCCTGTTGCAAGGTCAATAGCTATTCCCGGAAAAAATATAAGCAGGTCGCACATGAACACAGCGCCATTCAATTTTCTCCTGGGTTGTCCTTTTTCATGTCGTTTCTGGCACTCAGTAAGCCCCCCGCCCGCTGCGTAAATAAATGTGCCGCAACCTGAATTTAAAAGTGTGCACAATAAAACGCCGAGTAGAATAATTTTTTTCACGCCGTAGATAATTAATTTGTACCCAAGCCTAATGCTTCATTTATATAATATGCCGGTATGGCAAACCCAATGCCTTGTATATTGTCACCTACTAAACGGGTATTTATAATTCCTATAAGATGCCCGTTTTTAGTTACTAATGCGCCTCCACTACTGCCTCTGTTAATGCTGGCATCAAATTGTATAAGTGTTTTATCTTTTATTTTACGCTTAGCCGAAACAATACCTTTTGTCATGGTTTGCCTTAGATCGAGGTCTTGGGCAGTGCCTATAGCATATATTTCATCGCCCAGCCTTAGGGCGCGTGATGTATCGGGAGAGAAGCTTTTGTAACGCCCTCCCTTATTGATTTTATATAAGGCCATATCATAAACCGAATTGATCTTTACAAACTTGGCAGTAGCCGAATCACCATCTGAAAAATGGACATAAACATCTGCATTGTCAACATCTGTATTAAGTAAATGCGCATTGGTCAATACATAACCATCTGAAGATATTATACATCCGCTGAAGAACACATCCTTTTGTTTAATAGTTACAACAGCTTCTAACGCCTCTGACAAGCTTTTAACGCTATCGGCAGCAGTAGGTTTAATAATACTGGTTACAACGGTAGTATCAATAATTTTGACAGGTGTTGTAGGTGGCACATATTTCTCTTTCAGTAATCGTACGGCATCCTGGTTTTTTAAAAAATTATTTAAAGAACGTACCATTACATCGGTCGTAGCTTCCGCACCATAAGCGCTAAACCAGCTGGAAGTGTCGCAGGTAGAATATTCAACTAGCTTTTTGTCGCCTTCCGGAGTGTACAAGCTCCACATACAATTCATAATCACGCAATCCGATCTGCCAATGTAAATGTCTGCGTGACTTTTTACTTCGCATGTAGCAAGATAAGACCCGCTATATAGCCGGACAAAAAAACTGGTGGTATCAATGTATCCCCATTTTTTCAGTAAATGATTAAGACTATCTTTTATATCACTCTTAGCAACAGAGGTGTTGCCTAAATGATAATTCTTCGGCCTGTATTTCGGTTCATGTCTTTTAAACGAAGAAAGGTTAGAATACTCTTGGGGCACAAGGCTATTGACAGAATCCACGGTAAGCGATTTTATGTAAACCCTGTTCTCTCCGTCTTCGCGATACTTAATAGGAATTAAAGCAGGTAGCATAAACTTCCCTTTATACGTAACCCACGGCCCGGGTAGTAAGTTAGCCCAAAGTCCAAAAATGGGATAGTAAATAGTTATAGGATAAAAGGATGGATCGTCTGGCGAAACCTTCA
>JABDHI010000049.1 GCA_013285655.1 Bacteroidota bacterium | reverse complement strand
AAAATGGAAAAAGGGTGGAAGGAGAAGAGTATTACTCAAGGTGAAGTTACATTGCAAAAATTTAATTTTACGGCTTGCAATATGTCATTGCCTAAAAATATATTTCAACAGTTAGGAGGATTTGATACGTGTTTTTCAGACGGCGAAGACTTTGATTTTGCAGTTCGTGCAATTAATAAAAGGATTCGTATAATATATGACAGAGGCATTATAGCATGGCATAATGACTGGCCGGGAATTGATACTTATATTGAGCGTGACAATGAATATACATTGGCAAAACAAGAAATAATAAAAGTGCATCCTGACTATTTGGAGTATTTCCCAAATATGCAGATAAAAGAAGCAAACAAACTAAAAAAAGCGGCGGCGGCAATTATTCGTGCTTCAATAGGAAAGTGGGTTATTGCTAAGAATAGTATTTTAAAAATACTTCCTTTGAATGTTAAATTTTTTCTCTATAGAATTGTAATTTCTTCTTATTCGAATATTAATAGATAAACGGTAGAACAGAATGCACGTTGTCCATATAATAGCTAACAACACAACAGTCCCTTACCTTAATTGGTTTGCCGAACGATTAGGAAAATATCCGGATATTAAATTTACCGTTATTGCATTGTATCCTCAAGAACCTGATTTGATAAAAGAAATGAAAGCGTATGGATGTAATGCCTATTGGGTAAAGTTTGACCAGGCAAATCGAAAATCAGGAATGGTTTTTGCTTTTTTTAAGTTATACAGGCTATTTAAGCATATAAAGCCGGACATAATAAATGCCCATCTATTTGATGACTCTGTCCCCGCTCTTTTGGCTGCACGTTTCGCTGGGATAAAAAAAAGAGTAGTTCGTAAGCAGGATACAGCATATCATTGGAATTTTAATCCCCTTTGGGTTTGGGCAGACCGCTTCAATAATTTTAATGCTACCGATATTATTGCCATCAGTGAAGATTCTAAGAAATTTCTAGTTGAAAAGGAGAAAGCTCCTGTAAGAAAAATACATATGGTTCATAATGGAATACCTATTAGGGATTTCACAGCCCAGATAAATTCAGACAAAGAGTTTCTGATTAAAAAATACGGATTAGAAGGGAAAATTGTTTTGGGAACTATTGCCAGATATATAGAATGGAAAGGCTATAGATACATCATTGAAGCCGCTAGAATCCTTACGCAGAAACATAAAAACTTGAAGTTTCTTTTTGTGGGTTATGGAGAGCAGCAGAATGAATTGGAAGAACTGGTGCGTAAATACGGGCTTTCTGAATGTATCGTTTTTACTAACTGGATAGACCGGAAATTCATTCCATCTCTTTATGGGATAATAGATGTTTACATTCATGCTGCATATATGGAACCTTTTGGGTTTGTTTTGGTTGAAGCCATGGCAAATGGAGTGCCAATTGTTTCATCTAAAACAGGTGTTGCGGCAGATGTTCTGGAACATCGGAAAACTTGTTATTTCACCAGAGATAAAGATCCCAAGGGAATTTATGAAGGCGTGGAATGGATGCTAGAAAACCCCGGAGATAGAGAGGCTATGAAAGAAAAAATAAAAAAAATAGCTGAAGAAGAGTTTAGTGTGGATAAGATGTTTGATAAACATATTGAGGTTTATAAAGGCCTCAAATAAATTTACTTTTTATTTCTTGAAAAAACACGACCACTTTTGATTAAAAGCCTACTGAAAATGCCGGGATAGATGAGAATTGCCATTAAGGTAAACCGTATTGCCCTGCCTGTTTTTCCGGCATCTTTATACCAGCTTCCTGCAATAATTAAATACATATTGGCAATTACCTTTCGCCTAAACATTCCGGCAGGAATTATGTTTTCTTCAATTATCCTTTTTGCAATATATAATTCATCCTGCTCCAAAAGTCCTACTTTCTTGCTCATACTCCCCGGGGTATTTCTGTATTTCACCAGCGCTTTCGGTATATAGGCTGCCGCTTTATCCTTCGAAAGTAAAATCTTCATATACCTGTCGGCACAATTGGATAGCCTTTCATCAAATAGATAATGTTCTTTCATGAGGGCTGTTTTTATCATGATATTAGATGGTAGAGTGGGTATTGTTTCCACCTGCCACAATAGTACTTTTTTGAATAGATTATCTGTTTCAACGCCCTTTTCAATCTTAATATCATTAAGTTTTTCATCACATTGCATTACGTCACAGTAAACAAAATCAACGGAACTATTTTTTACAAGTACATTGTATTTTTCCTGCAAATTATGAGGCAAATAATAATCATCGGCATCAAGAAAAGTTATGAATTTAGCCTTGGCAATTTTAATTCCCGCATTGCGTGCTGCCGATACGCCTTTGTTTAGCTGCCGAATGAGGGTAATTCTTTGATCTGTTAAATAGTTATTGGCGATTTCTGCTGTATTGTCTGTAGAACCATCATCCACTACTATAAGTTCCCAGGAATTAAAAGACTGATTAATGACTGATAAAATGCTTTCAGCAAGGTATTTTGCTGAATTGTAAGCAGGTATTATTACACTTATTTCTGGTGTGTTCATTTCTCTCTGATTGTACAAAATTATTAATCTAGTGGTTAATACTCGGTATAATACATGATATTTGCAGTAAGAATTGCTACAAATATCCTTTGAAAGCCGCCAACAATAGAATAGTTTTTATTACCCAATGGCAATGGAAAGACCCCCTGGTTCAGATTTACACATTGCCTTATGTCGAAATTATTCAAAAAATAACCTTATGCTACCCCTATGTTGTTACCGTTAATAAAAGTCTAAATAGGGTTTTAATACAAAAGAAAAAGAATTTTATTTCTCTGGAAGTACCCTCAGGCAAGCGGTTTTTGTTTTTCGGATGGGTTCTTAATATCCTAAATCTTCAAAGAATAGTGAAAAAAAAAGGAATTAAAATAATTCACCCCTGGTGCACTACAGCGGGAGTAATCGGGGCTGTTTTAAAAAAGTGGGATAGTAGCTTAACCTTGAATATTGACAGTTTTGAACCTCATGCTGAGGCTATGGTAGAAAACGGAACATGGAAGAGATCAGGGTTAAAGTATAAGGCTTTATTTTATTTTGAAAAGATGGAGGCAAAAATTGCAACCCATTTGGTTTTTGCTGCTCAGGGTATGGAAAAATATATTCAGGAAAAGTATAAATGGACGGTCAATAATTATTTTGTAAAGCCCGCATGTATTGATCTATCTTCTTTTTCAGGGCAATTTATAAAAGACAGAGAGTTTTTAAACAAATACAAGCTAGAGGGTAAGATTGTATGCATATATGCCGGAAAATTTGGTGGAATTTATTTAGAAAATGAAACCTTTGAATTTATTAAGAATTGTGAAAAATATTGGGGCGAAGATAAATTTCGGTTTTTGCTGCTTAGTAATGTATCCGATGAATATATTAAAGCCAGGAATTCAAAATTTAATATTTCAAATTCAACGGTCATTAAATTGTTTGTACAACACAACGAAGTCCCATTATATATGGGGTTAGCAGATTTTGCTATTTGCCCGGTAAAACCGGTACCAACAAAAAGATACTGTACGCCAATAAAAGACGGAGAGTACTGGGCTATGGGATTACCTGTTGTTATTCCGCCAAATATTTCAGTGGATTCGGAGATTATAAAGGAGAATAGCGCAGGAGCTATACTAGAAAGTTTTGATGATGAAGGCTATACCAATGCCATACGACAAATAGATTCAATAATAAAGGATAAAAGCAGGGTAGAAATCTATAATCAAATAAGGCCTTTAGCTGAAAAGTACAGAAGCTTTATTATTGCTGAAAAGATTTATCAAAAAATTTATGGCTAATCTGACCTGAAGTAATATTTATTAACAAATAGATGTTAAATAATACTAATTGACTATCTCTATATCACTTCTGCCTATTAAATAACTTGCATTAAATTAAAACATGAAAAATAAAGTCCTCTTACTAGTTGCTGTTTGTATTTTGGTAAGAGGTGTTTTTGCAGGTAATGTGAAGGGTAGTTTTAAAGGAGACTCCCTTACCCGTCATTATTCCTCGGATTATAAACAAAGACAATTAATCATACACTCTCATATTTTTCAGTTGTTCCCGGGTACATATCTGGATTCTATGGGTATTGTTGTTCACCTTTTGTGTGATTCAATCCGACATGATATTTTAAAAGCTAAATCCAAGGATAGTGCAGAATATTTACAGGCTTGTTTAAACAGTACCGTAAAAGATAGCTTTATACTGGATAGGTTGTCCAAACTTTCAACTACAGTAGCACAGATAAAGCTTACTAACAATTTGGGATTTACTGTGCATTGTATTGATGTTTCCAATTCTTTAGATGTTGACTCTGTATCTATGGATGTGTTTTCTGGAAGCAACCTGGTAACTTCTGCCATTTCTGATAGTCTCGGTGTTATTCGTTTAAACAGTATTCCTAAAGGGAATTACTCTATGGTTTTTTCCCGCAGAGGGTATGTTCCTATATCAACCATGTTTTCTGCCGGTAATAATGCAGAAGAACAATCATCGCTGGATATTCAATTAAAGAAACAAAGCAATTATTTATTCCAGTTGATAAGTAAAAATATCTGGCTTTCTATTGTTGTCGGTATCGTGTTGCTTTTATTTATAATCGGTTCAGGCGCTTATTTTATGGCTAAGCTGATGGTAAAGAGACAAAGCAAAAAGGCTCAATAGAACAAAAGCTGTAGTTTCTTAGGGGTTTATTTGGGTCGAAAATGAGACCTGATTCTGGCAATAATAAGGAATGCAACCAGTAATGCACATAAAATACATGAATAAAAGCCTAAATAGTCGCCATGCAGGGCATAAAAGGTAAGATCATTTGACGGATACAATGCTGCTTTAATAACAGCAGGCTCCCACCAATTTGTTCTTTGTAAAATGTCGCCCTTTTCATTTATTATTGCCGAATATCCGGTGTTGGCACATTGAACGATCTCTCTCCTGGTTTCGGAGGCAAGCATAGCTCCGTAACAAAGATGTTGCCTATAGCCTGGTGTGTCCTGCCACCAGCCGTCATTCGTTATAATAAATATAAGTTGAGCACCTTTTCGGACATATTCTCCCAGATAAGCCCCATAGATTGATTCATAACAAATGACAGGAGCAATAGTGGTTTTAGAATAAGCGGAATAAAAAACAGATGGTTCTTTTTGAGTTCCCAATGTTCCCGAAGTTCCCCCCAAGTGAACTGCAAGCTTTGAAAGTAAAGAGGGTGTATATTCCACACCCGGAACAAGTTTACTTTTATGGTAAATCTGTATTTTTTTAGATGAGTCTAATTGCAGTGCTGTATTATAGTCATCATAATAACTATCAGCGTCAGTATATTTTCTAGCGCTTTCAGGAATAACATCTCCCTTCTGATATTCGCGTGCTGTGCCTGCGCCCGTAATAAGTCTTAAATTAGGATGTTTTCGTAAATAGTCTCCAATTAACTGTATACTTGGATTGGTCTGGAGGTTGTTTTCCCATATATCGGGATCAGTAAGAGCCGTTTCTGGGAAAAGCAGGTATGCCGTATTGCTGTCAATCTTAGTATCGGCAAGCGCAAGCATCTTGTTAAGTTGATCTTGAAAGTCGCCACTGAATTTTTCATTGTAAGGGTCAATATTAGGCTGTACAACCACCACTTCAACTCTTTTTAGACTCGTGGATGACCGATAGTAGGAGTGAATCCATATAGATAGCGTAATAGGTAAAACAATCAAAACAACCACAGATCCAGTAAATATAAATGATATCGGCCTGTCTTTGTTTAGCCATTTCCTTTTAATAATATTGAAGATGGAGATATTGCAAAGTAAGATCCATAAAGTGCCTCCCAATGGGCCCGTAACGGTATACCATTGAAGCAAAGAAACGTAATTGGAAAATCCAAACCCTAACGTAAGCCAGGGCCAGCTTAAGGGCCAGTTCAAATGAATATATTCGAAAGTCAGCCACCATATTGGTAGGGAAGCATATCCGGCTAATGGGCTTATTCTTCGTTTGGTGATATGAAATAACAAAAGAATACCTGCCATAAAGAATGAATTGCAAACAAGGGCCATTATACCTCCAACAATGGTAGAGTTGCATACCCACCATGTAGTTAGGGTGTTCCATACAATCATAGCCAAGTAGGAATACCAAAAAAAGGAATAGGAAGTTCTTTTTCCACGGTTTATGTATAGAAAATGCTCTACCACTAATAAAGGACAAAATCCAAACAATAAAAATAGAGGGAAGCCATGGGCAGGCCATCCTGCTGTGAGCAACAAGCCGGTCAGGCAGGAAAGCAAAAAAAGATATTTGCGTGGCAGACTTTTCAAATCATGCAAACTTATTAAAATAGTTGCTTGCGGCAGTTATATAAACAGGTCTATTCCTTTTCAATGAAAGTGAAACAATAAGTAAATAGGATATTTTTCCCTGATTATTTAGTTAAATAGAAATTGTTTAGAGGAAATTATAGAAAATATTTATAATATATAAGACAATAATACATTTTTAATAAGTATTTATTCCTTTTATTAAATAAGGCCAGAATATCCTAATGGCGGCACTTAAATCACATGTAATCAGGGGCTTGAAATAGGTATGTAAGGGCTGTTTTATTTGTCATGCTGACTTCAATCATATATTTTAGTGCCAATATACATAGTTCTAACTTCAATATGGAAGTTCCTTTGCTGTCGAAAGTTAAAAATAAAATCATTAACCATAACTCGTTAAAGGACATGAAAACAAAAACATTAGCAGCAGCTTTTATTTTATTATGTATTGTACATAAAGGTTCTGCTCAAAACTGGAATTACAATACATATACAAATACCGGAGGAACTGCATATTTAGGTTCTGCCGGTGCTAATGACATTATATTTGGTGCAAACAGCACTCAGTATATGAATCTGCAAGGTACAACCGGTTATTTAGGAATCGGCAATAACTTTGCGCCTTCACATTTACTGGATGTATACGGAGGAGATATAAATGTGAGTTCATCAAACAATAGCAAAGGATACATGATTGGCGGAAATATGGTCTTATGGCATGGGGGTGATAGTACAAGTTTATTTTGCGGAGTGCATGCGGGTTCAAGTCCTTCTAATGCTTCTATGGGAAACGCCAATAATATTTTTGTCGGATTTAAAGCAGATGCAGCAGCTAATGGAAATGCAAATTATACAAATAACGTTGCAATAGGCAGCCAGGCTATGCAGGCAAATACTGCCAGCTATAATATTGCTATCGGCTCTGAAGCATTTGCTAATAATACTTATTGCAGCAAGAACATAGCAATAGGCTACCAGGCGTTATACTCGCAATCATTTGCCAACAGTAATGCATCTTATAGTACTGATAATATTGCTATAGGCTACCAGGCGTTGTATAATAATAATCCAACAACAAATTCGCCAAACTATAGTACCGGAAATGTGGCTCTGGGAGATTATGCGCTTTATAATAATACTACAGGAATCCAAAATACCGTTATAGGATGGGTTGCAGGTAAGTCCAACACAACGGGTGTTTATAACACATTTGTAGGTGGCTTTGCAGGTAATGCAAATACTATTGGTGAGCAAAACACTTTTATAGGCCTTGCCGCAGGAGAGGCTAATACTAGCGGAGGTTATAATACTTTTATTGGTTCAGATGCCGGAGTATATAATGATATCGGAACCGAAAATTCCTTTTTAGGGATGGAATGTGGTACAGACAACACTACCGGCAGTAATAATACATTCAACGGTTTCCAGGCAGGGGATTTTAGCAGGTCAGGCAACGGCAATTCTTTTTATGGCTCCAACTCGGGGCAAGGTGCTAATATTGACGGAAATTATAATGATGCAAGCGGATACTATTCGTTGCATGCCCTTTCTACCGGAAATAGTAACGTAGCTACCGGGGCTAATTCATTATATAATACATCAAGCGGAACGGGGAATGTTGCTCTCGGATATAATGCAGGATTTTCTGTAACAACTGATGACAATAATCTGTTTTTAGGATCTGCTGCGGACAGGGGTGCTTCTGTGATAACAAATGCTGCGGCCATCGGGTATAATACTATTGTTACCGCTGATAATCAAATGGAGCTTGGCAACAATGATCAAACCATCACAATTGGTATGTCAGGGTACGCTCCAATAGGCCCGGTCACACGTCTTGAAATAAATACGCAAACAAGTGGAGCTCCCTTTAATGTTAATTGGGCAAGTGTTCCTCCAAGTTATGTTAACCCCGGAAATGGTGGAACAGGATGGAGTGGTTTACGTTTTGACGATTTAAAGGCCGCATCAACCCCGGGTAAAAACCCCGGCCAGGGTTACTTGTCTGTAGATACCGCCGGAAATGTGATTTATGTAAATGCACCTGCAATTACTTCAGGCACAAAAAATCAGGATAGTATGTTATTAAGTCAAACTATTGACAGTGTTCGTGTTTTACATAATGTAGTTGACAGCCTTCGTACTGCATTTAAAGGCATTCAAGCTTGCCTTGACAAATTGTGCAGTGCTACTGTCTCAACCGGTCCCGTAAACTTAAGTACCACATCAAATAACACTTCTGCAACAGGGGTTTCTGGTGATAATACCGAGGCTAGCACCACCAATATACAAGATGTCAATCTATCTTCTGCTGATGTTCCGGTATTATATCAAAATATGGCAAATCCTTTCAGCACATTTACTAAAATAAATTACTATCTGCCACAAGGAACGAACGGAGCTACCATGGTATTTTATGACAACTACGGTAACCAGATAAAATTAGTACAACTTACCCAAACCGGAAATGGTACGCTAAATATCACTTCAGACAATTTAAGCAATGGTATTTATTCATATAGTCTTGTAGTAAATAATAATGTAGTAGATACTAAGCGTATGGTGTTGCAACGGTAAAACGGTTTTTAAGGAAGCAAATTAACCGAGGTTTTGAAACCCGTGTTTTAGCGAAAGCAGAACCGGGTTTCATTTATTAAAATTATGCGTATACTTATTGCCTCAAAAACAACCACGAAAATTCAAACCTGTATTTCTCCATTTTTGCGATTGTGTCAGTAAATCTACGGTTTTATTCTACACGCAAAATAGTTTTAAGTTATTGATTATGAAGTAATTACATGTAATTATTTCATGTTAATCTGCCGGGGGTACTGACACATTTTTATTATTAAATACAAATGCGAGGTAAATGTATTATAAAAGTTATAAAAGCAGTAAAAACCTACCATTTAATAAGTGAAACCCGCCATATAATAAGTGTGGCTTGACAATTGTATTGTTTAACCGTAGATGCTTTAGGGGCTAATAATATAGAAGTAAGCAGCGGCCCTATAAATGTATATCCAAACCCAGCCAACGGTGAGTTCACCGTTTCAATTAAAAGTGAAGAATTAGGAATTACGAATGATGTGGAAGTTTACAATATGCTTGGAGAAAAGGTATATTCTCAACCCCTAATCCCGATAGTTATTGGGACTAATTCTTCATTCTTGATTGACCTTTCTTCTCAGCCCAATGGAATATATCTTATTAAACTCAATTTCTGTAATCAGATCCAGTATTCCAAAATAGTTATAAGCCATTAAGTATCGCCATTAACAGGCTGAATTACAGTGTTTTTAATCCGAAATATAGGGGAGTTAAGGTTTTCAAATAAAAAAGCGCTATCTTTGTATACTCTAATTCACTCCACTATGGCTAAAAACATTCAGGACGATGCCCATGTAGTAAACCAGATAAAGTCCGGTACATACATTGAAGGTGCAATTAAGGCTTCCGGAGATATTCGTATTGATGGAACATTAAAAGGAACACTTCAAACAGAAGGGAAATTAGTGATAGGGACTTCCGGGCGGATAGATGGAGATATTAGCTGTCAAAGTGCTGAAATTCATGGTGTTGTTAATGGTAAAGTTACCGTTAATGAATTATTGTCTTTAAAAGGTAGTAGCAAGTTATTAGGCGATATAGTAATAGGAAGGTTAGCAATAGAGCCCGGAGCTCAATTCAGCGGTTCCTGTGTTATGGGAAATGCAGTTAAAGGTTTATACAATGGACAGGAATCAACCAAAGAAAGAAGATCCGAAATCCGACAACCGGCAGAGCAGGCAATCTCTTAACGCCATAGCCCGGTATTCGGGAATGGCATTTCAGATTGCAGCAACCATCATTATTTGTCTTTTTTTAGGAAAATGGCTGGATAGTAAATTTCCTATGAGTTTTCCTGTATTCACAACAGTTCTCACTATTTTTGGGGTTTTTCTTGGGGTATATTTTGTTATCAGAGATTTATTAAAACAAAAATGAAAGCCCTGCAACGTCAGTTTATAATCCGTTTATTATTTATTTCAATAGGCCTTTATGGGATCCTTCTCTTTGTTTTTTCAAGGTTAATTTTGGCTTCATTGCCTCTTATTGTAATGATAGCTCTTTTATTTGCAGTTAATTCATTTGCTTTTATTTTAGTGACGAATACCAAAGAAAAGAAACCGAGGAGTTTTGTTTACTCCTATATGACTGTGAGTTTCGGGCGGTTGATTATTTGCAGCGCATTTGTATTCTCCTATGCATTAATACACCGACAAGATGCGAGAACCTTTGCACTTACCTTTTTCCTACTTTATTTTTTATACAACATTCTTGAAGTAAAGGCTATTTATAGCTTTTTCAAGGGGTAAAACTGTTTACTTGCAGGCGTTCCAATTCAATATAAAACTGTATTGCTTTTCCACTATCTTTGCCCTGAATGCTGATATATGAATAATCCTGCTGAGAAAATAGGTTTCTATCAAAACAAAAAATGGTTTTATGCGGCATTTATTTTAATAAACCTTCTTTTATCCGGTTATTATTTAGATGTATGGATTACCCCTAATACTGCTTGTAGGGCTATACCTGTGTTGACTTTATATGAAGATAAAACGATTGTTTTAGATAAATATAAGAATTATGCAGGAGATGTGAGTGTAATTAATGACCATTACTATTCCAATAAAGCACCGCTTTCTACCTTTCTGGTATATCCTTTTTACTCCATATATAAATATTTAGGATTACCGGAAATGAAGGATACTACCTTAAAGAAATATCCTATTTATATTTGGAGTTACAAGAACCCTGATGGCAGTTTGATCATGGCTGATGGCAGATCTTTTGAGCTGCCGAAATCTTCTGCTATTTTTATATTGGGAGATATTTTATGCGCGGTCATTCCATTTCTTATTGCACTATTTTTGTCATTTTTTGCCATAAAAAAAATAGATTCCAAAATTTCGCCGGTAGTAATTGTGATGATGTCTTTCTACGCTTCTTATCTTTTTACATATGCCGGGGTATATACCGGTCATCTTTTAAGTGGAATTTTTGCTCTAACGGCTTATGTTCTTCTGAAAAAGAAAAGCTATGTTTTTTCCGGGATAATGGTTGGTCTTGCTATGGCTACAGAGTTTCCTGTTGGTATCCTGGTGCCGATATGGGCGATACTGATATATCTGAATGAAAAGAAAATTTCAAAACCTACACTTTTTGCTTTGGGATTAATACCCGGTTTTATGATCGTATTGTGGTATAATTATCACCTGACTGGTTCTATAACTAAGACACCTTATAATTACGAGATACACCAACAAAAGGAGAACACACAAGATATAGGATTTAATATGCCTACCATTTCTGCCTTATGGGGGCTTGTATTCTCTACATACAGGGGCGTGCTTTTTTATACGCCGGCTTTAATACTCATGCTTTGGTACGCTATTAAATTCGGATATCAGAATATACTTAGAGATGTGGGTGACAAAATGAAGTTATTTAATAGTGGAATTAGAAACTATTTGTTGGTGACCGTTGTTGCTTATTTAGTTCTCTATTCAGCTTATTACCAATGGCCCGGGGGATGGGCATTTGGCCCCCGTTACCTAATTCCCATGGTGATGATAGTTTTGTATGAAGGAGTTATTTTCCTTTCTTCTCAAAGAATTTCCCCGTATGTATTTTATGGGCTTACAGGGTTGGGTTTACTGTTTACGTGGATGGATAAATCAACCAAGCTCTTTATGCTTCCTGACTTTCCGCAGGATTATAAAAAAATGAACCTCGATCCAAGCTTGTTGCATCTAATAAGCGTTTATAAGAATCCAATATTTAATATTGTAATTCCTGATTTCATGCAGCATAAATTTAATGCTAACCTGCTCCCGGTATTTATGTTCGACATCAGCCCTGCATTAGCTATTTATACCTGGCCTGTTTTATTTATTGCGGGCATTCTATTTTTAACCTGGTGGTATTCCAAGTTATATCCTGCTCCTATAGATGTTAGCTTAGTGAAACAAAAGCAAACCCCAAAAAAGATCAAGAAGAAATGAAGCCTGTTGCTAAAAATACAGCTAAGCCTTTACAGAAAAAGCAAGCAGGGAATCCTCCTCCAAAAAAGACAGAACCTAAACTCGATTTGACGGATGCAAAAAAGTGGGCTATCATTATTGGATTGGCCGTTTTTACGTTCATACTATACGGAAACTCCATTGGAAACAATTATGCCCTTGATGATGATATTATTACACGACATAATGAGTTTGTTCAACAAGGTATAAGCGGAATAGGACATATATTTTCCAAAGGTTTTCTATATGGGTTTAACCGGGCAAACGACCAGTCTTATCGTCCCATTACTCTTACAAGCATTGCAATCGAAAAGCAATTTTTTGGCAACAATCCCCATGTGCATCATTTCTTCAATGTGTTTTGGTATGCAGTTGCAGGTATTTTTCTGTTTTTAACACTTATTAAAATTTTCAGAAAAACCAATTATGTTCTTTCTTTATTAATAACCCTTTTGTTTATTGCACATCCCGTGCATACAGAGGTGGTAGCGAACATAAAAAGTCGTGATGAAATACTCAGCTTTATGTTTTGTATAATGGCTGTTTATTTTTCTCTGCAATATTATTTGTACAATAAACCGCGTTATTTTGAATTTTTAAGCTGGGTACTATTCTTTCTTGCTATTTTAAGTAAAGAGACTGTCCTCATGTATGCAGTAATTATACCAATGATATTTTACTTTTTTACTGATTTTCCCCTCAGAAAAGTTCTCATATTGGCAATTCCTTTTGTTGGTCTTGTAGGATTCTATATGATAATACGGGGCCATGTGCTGGATTCTATTACATTCAATGAGCAGATGGAAGTGATCAACAATTCTATTATGGCAGCGAAAACACCTGCCGACAAATTGGCTACTACCATTTTTATTTTAGGAAAATATCTCTGGCTTCTATTTGTTCCGCTTTCCTTAACCTTCGATTATTCCTATAAGCAAATACCTATTGTTACCTTTTCAAGCCCTGAAACCTTATTAGTAATAGTGGTTTATACAGGACTGATAGGATACGCTTTATTCCGGTTGAAGAGGAAAGACCCCGTTTCATTTGGGATATTCTATTACATAACTACGATGATTCTTGTATCTAATCTTTTTGTTAAAATCGGTTCAACCATGGGTGAGCGCTTTCTGTTCACTTCATCACTTGGCTTTTGTATTGTAATAGGCTTGCTGATTATTCGGCTGCTAAAGATAAAAACAGATACACTGAAACCCAATCTTACAACACTATATGCTGTTGCAGGAATAATTCTTTTTGCATACAGCATTAAAACGATAGCCAGAAATAGCGATTGGAAGGATAATTATACTTTATTTGAAGCCGGAGTGATAGACTCACCCAATAGCGCCCGTGCGCATCAATCTATGGCAATAACATACACCGATACAGCCAACAGGACTATGGATCCGATCGCAAGAAGCATTTTTTTTAACAAGGCTATAAAGGAATATAATGCGGCATTACAAATATTACCCAGTTATTCGGAGGCGCTTTATAATAAGGGCTGGAACTATTATTCCATGCAAAATTACGACTCCGCCGCCGCTGCTTTTGAAAAATGCATAAAGGTTTCTCCAACCTATATTTCTGCATACCAGGACTTGGGTGTGATTTATTTCAATAAAAAGGATTATCCCAAGGCAATTTCCATATTTGAAGCGGGGCTTACTATAAACCCGAATGATGCAGACATTTGTGGCAACATTGGTGCAGCATTCTATAACATAAGCAAGTATGATTCAGCTATTGTTTATTTGCAAAAAACACTGAAGATAAATCCAGATATGAGCAATGCAAAGGAAACGCTTATAAAAGCCCAAAATGCTCTAAGAATGCTTAATAAGTAAGTTCATCCTCTTCATTTAGCAGTATTATCAGAGTATCTTAAAATGTTTAACTTTGCTTATCAATTCCAATGTTATGAAATCTTTATTTTCCACAATTTTGTTTGGCTTAGTGCTAACTTCAACAGGTTCGGCACAAAATAGTTCAGGAGTTGCTAAGCTACCTTTTTTAATTGGTGTAGTTGCGCCTCCAAGTCAACAAACTGGAAATTCAAACTATTTACTTTCTCTTTCTGAAAAGGACTATAAAAGTAAAATATATGTCTTTTACACTGATTCCAATGCGACTGTTGCCCACCTCACTATAAATGGAGTTAACATAAGGCTGATTGGAGGTCCAAACCCTGAGCATATTATGGCTTATGTGAACAATAATTATACTGTTACTTTGAGTCCTGACAAAAAGGTTAGCCAGCCTTCAACCAATTCAGATGATGAAAGTAATTTTGAAATGTCGGCAACACTTGCAATATATAACCGAAAAGGACAAGTAGTATTGAAGAAGGTTACAGGCAGTCAAACTAACAGGGTGAAAAACTAATCTGATGAAACACTGTTACTTACCCTTACTGCTTATTTTTTTTTTAAGTAATCCGGACTCGCCGAAGGCTCAGCAGAAAAGCAAGCATTCAATGCACAAAACATCTTCACCTCAACAATTTTTCTATGTATACGGCGATAAGGTAAAGTTTGCTATTTATAATACAGATACTGTAAGGCTTGATAGCGGAACTTTTGTGACTCATACCGCTGAATATGTTTGGGATACTATAAATTCAGGGTATATTTTTATAATAAAAGAACATCGCTTATTTTGCGATAGTGTGAAGCCCGAAATACTGAAGGGTGATCTGAAGCGTATTATTAGTGTAATACCGCAAAACGGATTTAAATTGTTAGACAAAAGCGGGGGAGAATTTACCGTAGATGTTGATGAGGCTTTATATGATGGGGGAGAGGACTCTGTTTTTATTGCAGTAGATATAAATGGCTTTATAGGAGGAAGTGCCGAATTTGAAGAAACAGGGGTGGTTGGTTTACGCTATTCGGATTTAAAAAAATATAATGACAGCCTTTATAAAAGACCCGATATTTATCCTATGAATCGCTTTGGTAGACCGCTTCAACTTAGATAAAAGCACCAACAAATCTATTTTTATAGGAATGAAACTTATAATTTAATAGTTCGTATAAAATTATTATTTATATATTAGATAATTAAAATACCTGTATTTTGTCTTTTTTATAAATAAAAGTCCTTTAAAAACTGCTTTGAGAATTATATCATTTTATTTCATGATTTATGTCTTTATTATTTGCGCCTGCCCTACTACATTTGTGTTGTAAACGAATCTAAAACCTATTAGAATTAAAATTATGAATAAACTCTTACCAACAATCGCATTACTTGTTTCTTCTGTAGTGGCTTTTTCACAAGCACGTATAGTTATTAATGGGGCTACGGCAGTTACCATTGTAGAGCAC
Organism: Bacteroidota bacterium; assembly: GCA_013285655.1. GTDB lineage: Bacteria > Bacteroidota > Bacteroidia > JABEUT01 > JABEUT01 > JABEUT01. The sequence continues at coordinate 3,915 of JABDHI010000049.1, read as the reverse complement.
GGCGGAACATCGGCAACCCCTATTTATATTGAATTGAATAATCCTGCTACTAACGCTATTATGACGGTAGGAGTCAATAATTTGGGATGGATAATTTCAGAAGCTGAATTTGATATGATCAAATGGGATATCGGAACAACTACTGGTAACTACCAAATCCCTTGGGGCCTTGGAACTACTTATGCTCTGCCCTTTGCATTGAATATTACCGGTGCTGGTGTTGGCGCAGGAAGCATCCTGTTTGCTACCTATCATACCGATCCAGATAATGGAGACGGACATGCTCCTTATAATTTGGCACCTAATCACGTATATCCGGATATAACCCCAACCGGTGTTACTAATATGGGTGCAATGAATACTCCGGGTTCGCCTTCTAATATAGATAACAGTTACGACGCAGTAGACCGTTTTTGGATAATTGACCCAAAGGCTGCCGGATTTGCCTATGGTACAAGCCCAACAGTAGGTGGTATTAAGTTCACCTATGCACATTCAGGTGTTAGTGCAGAGTATGGCGCGCCTAATATTAATCCGGAAGCTGATTTGATAGCTCAGCGTTTTAACACTAGTCTTCACACCTGGGGCGATTGGTTAGGTTCAGGCGCTTGGGCCACTGCCGGAAACACAGCTTCAGTAAACAATACCGCCGGTGTTACGAATGCAACTTTTTTCCGCGCATGGACATTGAGTAACTCCATTAATCCATTGCCCATTACTTTGAGCTCCTTTACAGCTCAATGCGATAATGGTGCTGCCTTTATTCAATGGACCACTCAATCGGAATTGAATGATGATTTTTTTACCGTGGAGAAAACTGCTGATAACATTCATTTCGAAATAGTGCAAACTAATGTTCCCGGAGCAGGCACAACCAGTTTGCCTTCTAATTATTCTATTACAGATAATTCACCATTTGAAGGAACATCCTATTATATATTGTTTCAAACTGATTATGATGGAAATCAGACTCAGGTTGGCGATCCTATTATGTATACCGGTTGTGGAACTAACGCAGCAGCTACTACTATAAACGCTTACAATACTACTGACAATATTAAAGTCCAAATAAACTCTACAGAGGCAGATAACTATAATATTTCATTAGTGAATATACTTGGACAAACCATGTTTTCCGGAATGCATGCCGTTTCATTGGGTGAAAATGATATGTTATTGCCTAATAACCTTAGCCCGGGCGTATATATTCTGAATGTAAAAAACGACAAGATAAATTACGCCAAAAAAATGGTGATAGGAGTGAGGTAAATCATCATCATAGCCTTTTAAAAGCCGGATAGCCTATAATTAAGACTATCCGGCTTTTTATTGAATTTTATTTATACTATAGGCCGATACAATAAACCCTCCATTTCTTCGTTTTACATAAGCGAAGTCCTTATTTTAACTGACGCTTGTTAATTAAAATAATGATTTTGATGATTAAAATGTAATAATATATAAAAATTTGTTATTATATTTGTAATCTGAATGAGTTTAGAACCATTTGAATTTAAACATTATGAATAAAATCATACCTGCACTAGCATTGTTTTTTGCTCCTGTTGTAGCTTTTTCGCAAGCACGACTGGTTATTAATAGTACTTCATCGGTTATTACTATTGTAGAAAGTGGAGGAACCGCTGCAACCCCTATATATCTTGAAATAGCCAACCCGGCTACAAATGCAATAACTACTACGGGGGCTAATGGAGGAGGAATAATATCAGAAAGAGAATTTGATATGGTAAAATGGGATATTGGGACAAGTACGGGTGCCTATATCGTTCCTTTCGCTTTAGGAACTACCTATAACTTGCCTCTTACTCTAACAATTGGTACCGCAGGTGTTGGAGCAGGAAGCATATTGTTCTCTACTTATCACACAATTGCAAATCAGGATATTGGTGTGGTGTCACTTACAGGAAAACCTTCCGATGTTACAAACATGGGTTCCATGAATCCAGGCGGCAATCCATCCAACGGAAACAATAGTTATAATGTAGTTGACCGTTTTTGGATAATAGATACCTATAAAGGTGCATTTGCTTATGCCACCAAACCAACGGCAAGTGGCATTAAGTTTAGTTATGCACATTCCGGGGCCAGTGCAGAATTTGCAGGACTTAATAATTCGATAGATGAACCCGATTTAATAGCTCAGCGTTTTAATTCAGGAGCGCCTAATACTTGGGGCGATTGGTTAGGTTCAGGCCTTTGGGGAACAGTAGGAAATGTTGGTACCGTAAGTAACAGTGCTTCTGTTACACCCGCAAACTTCTTTCGTTCATGGACGTTGGCTAATTCTATTAATCCACTACCTATCGATTTGAGCTCCTTTACTGCTCAATGCGATAATGGTGCTGCCTTTATACAATGGACAACCCAATCTGAAATCAATAATGATTACTTTACAGTAGAAAAAACCTCCGACAATATCCACTTCGAACAAGTTGGTGGAACTATTTCTGGAGCAGGCACAACCAGTTTACCATCTAACTATTCAATAACAGATAATTCTCCGTATTCAGGAGTATCTTATTATATTTTATATCAAACCGATATAGATGGAAACAAGAATCAGGTTGGCAATCCTATTGAATTTACCGGTTGCGGAACCGATGCAACTCCTACCCTGGTAAATGCATATAATACCACAAACAATATTCAGGTTCAAATAAACTCAACAGAAGCTACTAATTACAATATTTCGCTTGTCAGCATGTTGGGTCAAACTATTTTTTCAGGAGTCCATGCCGTTGCATTGGGTGAGAACAATATTACTTTACCTAATAATTTGAGCCCGGGTGTTTATATTATCAGCGTGAGAAATGATAAAGTCAATTACTCCAAAAAATTGGTGATAGGAGTTAAGTAAATTTTAGTTCTTACTTGTCTTATTGGCTTCATTAGATATGCCTCGTATAAAAAGACTGCCCCCATAAAGGCGGTCTTTTTGTGATTAGTTTCTCCAAATTTATCTCGGCTGATACAAGGCTATTTCAAAATTTGAATTAGATTTGCCACGCATGAAAATATATAACATGAAAAAAATATCTGTTTTATCCCTTGGTATTACCTTTTGCCTAAATGCAATGGCTCAAAATAGTAAAGTTACAAGCGCAAAAATGCATCTTGATACATATGCTAACCAGCGCGATACTACTGAACTAATGGCTGCAAAAGAGTCAATAGATGAAGCTGCTATTAATGATAAAACAAAAGATGAACCTAAAATGTATCTATATAGGGGAGAGGTTTATAATGTCACCTTTAAAATTCGTTTGGATAACATGGTGACTAAATTGGTGGCTGCCGGTACTAAAGATATGAATAAAGCCACTAGTCAGGCCTATACTAATTTAGATACTAATACAATTTGTGTTGCAGCCAATTCATTTGTGAAAGTTTTGCAACTAGCGCCTACGGATTACTACGCCGATGAAGCAAAGGAAAAGCAAAACTTGCCAACATGTATCGTTTTTCTTGAAAACAAAGCATTACGGGATTATGATGCTGCCAAGTATTCAACTTCCTTGGCTTTATATAAAAAATTAATTTCCATATTCCTATTGCTAAACCCCAAAGATACATCTAAAACATTTAAAGAAAACATTGAAATGGCTGCCTATTCAGCCGACAATGGTGGCGATAATACTACAGCATTTACTTACTATCAACAAGTGATTGGTTTAAAGTATGATGGGGCTACACCTTATCGCTCTTTATCAGCTATGTACCTAAAACAAAAAGACAGTGCTAAAGCTTGGGATTATATAGAAAAAGGACGGGCTCAATATCCGGATGACCTTAACCTAATTATTACTGAAACTAATTTTTATATAACAAGACATGACTATGGAAAAGCAGAGGGAAACCTAATGCTTACAATTAGTAAAGTACAACAAAGGCCTG
>JABDHI010000048.1 GCA_013285655.1 Bacteroidota bacterium | reverse complement strand
AGTTGGTATATCACTAAGATCAGAAATAATAGCTTCTTTCTTAAATAATATATCCATTAGTGATCTGTGCCTTGCAGCCATAACTAACATGTCAGCGCCTTTTTTTGTTGCAAACTCTTCTAAATCACCTCGTATTGAATTTGAATATTTCATTTCAAAACTAAGTTTATCTAACTTTGATTTGAAAATATCTTCAATCTCACTTTTTTCAGCCTTAAATACATCATTACTCATTTCTGTATTATGCTCTGTAATATGCAAAAAAGTTATTTGTGACTCAAATGGCCTCATAAACTCCTCAAAGGGTTTTAAAGCCTCCTGGCCTTTTTCTTCATAAGTAATGGCATAAACTACATTGCTTAATCCTTTATAGGTACTGTTTTCTGGTATCAACAATACAGGGCATTTTGCCTGTTTGATCACTCTATACGTATTCGTTCCGAAAAAGAAGTCGCTTACGTATTGCAATCCACCGGTACCCATAACAATAAGAGTTTCTCCATCAGCATCATGAGTAATGCTTTTTGCCAAAGAACCTGTTGTAAAGTCAACTTCAAATGAAGCCTTTATATTGTAAATGCTTTTAATAGCATTGCACTTTTCTTCCAATGCTTTAGAGGCCGCTTGCGGGTTTTCATGAGGATCATTGCTTATAGCCTCCCCCATAATTCCCGTATGAGAAAGTGGAACCTGGTAAATATTCATTAATACCAGTTCTGCTTTTAAGGCCTCTGCAAGTTTTGCAGCATAGTTCACAGCATTATTTGCTGCTGCTGAGAAATCTGTTGGGCAAAAAATCTTCTTAATCATGATAGGCTATGTTTATGAGGTTTATAATAATGCAAAGATTGTCCGTCTTGCCTTTTTATTCAATGATTAAGTTCAGCAGGGTACATGATATCCGTCATCACTTATTCTTGCTGCTCATTATAGTTTTGAGGAATAAATTTTGAGTGCTGACTGAAAAATCAACTAATTATGAAAATTGCAATTAATGATAGGCGGAAAATACAGGCTATTCAGGAGTCATTTTCTGAAATGTTCCCTTATCTTAAAATAGAGTTCTTTAGTAAGCCATATAAATCGGGAGATCCTTCTCCTAAAAAATTTATGAAGAGTTCTAGTAAAACTATTGGTGAATGCAGGACAGTTCATTCGAACGGTACTATGACCATATTGCCTAATATGACCGTAACGGATCTTGTTGATGGGTTTAGTGAGACTTTTGGACTATCAGTTCAGGTATTTCGTAAATCGGGTAAAATATGGCTCGAAACCTCAGCTACCGTTAACTGGACACTGGATAATGAAAATAAAATGGGCGAAGAAATGAGCAACCCTTTATCAGAGGATAATCTATAAAGTAATCTTAATTTCGCTTATATCTTTTTACTTAAAAATGGATTTATAAAAAGTACACCATTTACTAATTTTTCTTTTTTGTGGGTTTCAACAAACTTATGTGCCAGAAGAAATGGCTCCGCTGTAACACTAGCTTGTACTGTAACTTCTTTAAACCCCATTTCTTTAGCTGCTTTCTCTGTCGCATCTAAAAGTTCGGTTCCAATACCTTGTCTCTGAAAATCTTTGTGGATATACAACAAATCGAGATAACTATTGGTATCAATTGAGGCAAACCCTACTATAATATCTTTAATAATTGCAACATAAAATTGTTGCTCCTCAATTCTCTTGATCCAAGCGTGTCTATTACTATAGGTCGAAGCCCAAGCTTCTATTTGCTCTTTTGAATAATCTTTCGCATTAATAGTATTTATGGTATCACGATAGAGTAATGATATTTCATCTATATCTGCTGTGTTTGCTTTTCGTATTTCCATAGTGTAGGATGTAAACTGATTAATTGAAACTTATTCCTAATAGCAAAAGAAGCGGGAAACATACTACTAATTAATGACAATACTCAATTCTCAGTATGATTCCTCTCATATCGCTAACTTGCGAGTGCCCCAAAATTTGCATTATGAATATATATCAATATAAATCGGCTGAAGAAGCCCTATTAGTACTTAAGTCGGGGTATAATGTGTTTATACAAACTGCAGCGGCTGCGCCTCAGCAGCTTGTAGATGCTATGACAGAAAGAGGCAAATCGCTCACGAATGTTTCGGTATACCATTTACATACGGAGGGTAAAGTACCTTATGCAAGTGAGGAAATGAAGGCACACTTTAATGTGCACTGTTTCTTTATTGCTGCCAATATGAGGGAATCTGTTAATAAGGGAATAGCAGATTATATCCCTGTATTTATGAGTGAGGTGCCGTCATTATTCAGAAGAGGTATAATAAAAATAGATGTAGCCCTTGTACATGTATCTCCACCTGATGAACATGGTTATTGCAGCCTTGGAGTATCTGTTGATGCAGCAATTGCTGCAATGGAAAGCGCTAAATATGTAATTGCGCAGGTTAACCCTAATATGCCCAGAACATTTGGTGGTGCTATGATACATTCATCAAAATTCAGCAGCATGATTGCTGTAAATGACCCTATACCTGAAGAGGGTGGAGGCGAGGCCAATGAAACTGATTTGAAAATAGCGACCAATGTGGCTAGTCTTGTTGAAGATGGAGCTACATTACAGTTGGGTATTGGTAAGATACCCGATCAGGTATTATGTTTGTTAAAGGACAGGAAAGACCTCGGGGTTCATACGGAAATGTTCTCGGATGGAATAATAGATCTGATTGAGAGAGGAGTGGTTACAGGTAAATACAAAAAGGAGCATCCGGGTAAGGTTATAAGTGCTTTTATGTTAGGCACAAAAAAGTTGTATGATTATGTGAATAACAACCCCATGTTCGAATTGCATGATTCGGCCTATGTTAATAACACCCACATTATTAGCCTTAACCCTAAGGTTACTGCCATAAATAGTGCGATAGAGGTAGATATTACAGGCCAGGTATGTGCCGATTCTATAGGTAGTCATCTTTATTCAGGTGTAGGTGGCCAAATGGATTTTATCCGTGGGGCTTCGTTATCAGAAGGTGGTAAGCCTATAATAGCTATGGCATCGGCAACCAAAAAAGGCGAGTCGAAGATTGTTGCACAACTTAAACCCGGTTCTGGAGTTGATACTACCCGTGCTCATGTGCATTACATAGTAACTGAATATGGGGTGGCCGACTTGTATGGCAAAAACATGAAACAACGTGTAAAGGAATTGATAAACATAGCGCATCCTAATAATAGAGCAGCGCTTGCTAAAGAGGCGTTCGAATTACTTAAGATTTTAATTTAAGGAGATATTTAGACGGTAAAGAGTGTTGTTTTTTCACCTTGTTGAGGAATTTCTACTTCAACATGTATTTCATCTTTTATCTTCGTTCTAAAGATATCTTGCGCCATAGGCTCTCCATGAACCAGGAATATTTTCTCCGGTTTCTTTTTGAACTGCCTGAGCCAGTTTATCATTTCAGCCTGATCACCATGGCCTGAAAGAGAACTGATGGTTCGCACATAAGCATTTACCATAAAATACTTACCATGCAATTTTATTTCGTGTGCGCCTTCTTGTAATGCCCTGCCACGGGTACCTGCGGCCTGATAGCCTACCAATACAACCGTATTTTTCTTGTTGCCTACGTAATGCTTTAAGTATTCTAAAACTCTACCACCGGTAATCATGCCACTGGCAGCAATAATTATCTTACTCTCCTTATTTTGTATGATCCTATCCGTTTCATGATAATCACGTACTACAGTTACATCATTACACATGGCTGTATATTCCTTCGCCGATAGTTTATGCCATTCAGGATATCGCTCCATTATAGATAATACATCTGCGCCCATTGGGCTATCCATATAAACAGGGATATTAGGTATATGATTTTCTTTTTTTAAGGCGTTTATAATATGCATGAGCTCCTGCGCTCTTCCTACTGCGAAACTCGGGATAACAATATTGCCGTTTTTTTGTATTGTGGTATTTATTATTGCCGCAAGATCATTCTGGATAGAGGTAGTAGGATGTAGTCTATCCCCATAAGTGCTTTCCATAATTAAGTAATCTGCTTCTTCAATTATAGTAGGCGGATATAATAATTCAGAGTGCTCTCTGCCAATATCGCCTGAAAAAACAAACTTCTTTCCGTAGCACTGCATATCAATAAAACATGAACCAAGAATATGCCCGTTTTTTAAGAATCGAAACTTTATGTTATCAGTTATTGTGATCCATTCCTTATCAGTGTGGGTTACAAAATGAGGTATGGTTTGTTCTACATCGGCAAGTGTATATAAAGGTTTGGCTGGCTTATGTTTAGTATAACCATGCCTGTTGGCATGGTCTGCATCTTCCTCTTGTATCTTGGCGCTATCACGCAAAATAATTTCTACCAGGTCTCGGGTAGGGGCACTCATTAGTATTTGCCCTTTATACCCCGCTTTTATTAACAAAGGAAGATATCCGCAATGGTCAAGATGTGCGTGAGTAAGAATTACCAGGTTAATAGTATCAACTGAAACGGGAAGAGAATCCCAATTACGCAGGCGTAGTGTTTTTAAGCCTTGGAAAAGCCCACAATCAATTAAAATGTTCTTTTCAGGTGTTTTTAATAAATGTTTTGAACCCGTAACAGTGCCTGCCGCTCCTAAAAATTGTATTGATACCTTCCCCTCACTCATTATTTTCCTTATTATAAAGCTTCCTCTTCTGATTCGTTCTCTATTTCTAGTTTCTTACCATCACGTCTTGGCTTCGCTTTCTTAGCTCTCAGTTGTTTTTCTATCGCATGTATTGTCTGGGTAATGGTGTCTTCAAAGGTCAAGCCCTGGCACGAAGCAAATAGTTTTTTTAATGGGCCATCCGCTTTAATTTCACATATTTTATTTTCCTCAGTACTAGACCTGTCAAGCTTAAGCAGCACATGGCACTTGATAAGCCTTTCGTCAAGCTTAGTTAGTTTCTTGGTTTTCTTAAGTATATATTCTTTTAAAAGATCATTAACTGTAAAGTGCGGAGATTCTATTATCGTTTCCATTTTCTGTATTTCTAATTGTTAGTTGTTTTCTGTTTTTCGTAATTCTGCAAGCTCTTTAAATAATACTAATTCTTTAGCAGATAGGTTTTTAGGCATAATGATATTGATCTTTGCATAAAGGTCGCCATGCTGGTCGGTCTTTTCAAAGATCGGCATTCCAAGTCCTTTTAACCTTAATACTTGCCCATTTTCTGTTTCTTTAGGAATGTCAATACGCATATTACCTTTCAAAGTCTTAATAACCTGTTTGCCGCCGAGTATGGCAGTATATAGGTTGACAGGTACTGTAGAATAAAGGTCATGTTCTTTTACTTCATAATCTGTATGATGGGCAATTTTCACAGTCAGATAAAGATCTCCTTCCGGGCCGCCTTTGCGGCCTTTGGCGCCTTTGCCTTTCAATCGCAATACCTGTCCGTTTTTTACTCCCGGCTTTATCTTTATCTGTAGTGTTTGGCCATTTACTTTTATACGTCTTGTCGATCCATGATACACTTCTTCAAGGGATACTTCAATTTCTGTTTGATAATCTTGCCCTTTCATTTGCACATTACCACCGCCGCCTCCAAAATGCTGGCCAAAAATAGACTCGAAGAAATCAGAAAAGTCTCCTTCCGCTCCAAAACCAGATCCTTGATTACCATACCCTCTGTTGCCCTGGTTACCTGACCACCTCGACCAGTCAAAATTGTCATTTGGGTTGCCTTGCTGTTGGTGCGTATTCCAGCTTTCTCCTAATTGATCATATTTCTTGCGCTTCTCAACGTCGCCCAGTACTTCATTCGCCTCATTTATCTCCTTGAATTTTTCTTCAGAAGCTTTGTTGTTGGGGTTTTTATCGGGGTGATACTTAATGGCCAGTTTACGGTAGGCCTTTTTTATATCATCGGCGGATGCGTTTCTTTCAACTCCTAATATTTTGTAATAATCTTTAAAATTCATAGATCAAAAGTATATGGTACAAAAGCTAAGATACATGATAATTTTTAACACATGGATACATTGCTTAGGTTGCCTTACTGAACAAAGGTTGGTAAATGTATAGTTGAGCCAAATGATAAAAATCATTTTGCCGACTGATATGCCTCATGCTTAAAGCCTTTTGGGCTCAGTTATTTTGCATCATAATCTTTAAATAACAAACATTATGAGTACAACACAACAACATCAGGGAGGCAGTTCAGTAACACAGTTTTTATGGGTTTATGTTGCCATTTTCTCGGTGATAATGGTAGCAGTTATGATTGAAGAATATTTCTTCCTTAAATAGTAATTAATAACAATAATAAAAATATAAAATGAAAACTAATATTGAAATAAGTGATAAGAACAGACAGTCAGTGGCCGATATTTTAAATACGCTATTAGCAGATGAGTATGTGCTTTATACTCAAACACGCAATGCACACTGGAACATAAGTGGGTTTAATTTTTGCGCTATGCATAAGTTCTTCGAAAGCCAATATGAAGCTCTTGATGAAATTGTAGATAATGTAGCAGAGCGCGTTCGTGCTATTGGCCATTATTCTTTAGGCTCATTGGCTGATTTTTCTGAACTAACACGTGTAGCTGAAGTGAAAGAATTAAGTAAAGAGAAAATTGCTGTGCAAGCATTATTAGCGGGACATGAAACCATTATTAAAGCGTTACGAAAGGAAATAAGTGCAGTGGGAGATAAGTACCTGGATTTAGGTACGGCTGACTTTATTACCGGCATTATGGAGCAGCATGAAAAAATGGCATGGATGCTGAGAGCTCACCTGGCATAGGTTTTGTGGGTTATGATAACTATCATAACTATGAGTGATTCAACTCATAATTGAACAAAACGCGGAGCCTTTAATTTGTAAACAAAATAAAAAATATGCAAATCTTTCCTGAAAACGTCAGCACATACGGGCAGAAAATAGATGATCTGTTTTGGTTAACACTAGTATTTGTAATGATTGCTTTTGTTGTTAGCCTTTTTGTATTGCTCTATCCATTAATTAAAAATCGCCAATCTAACTCACCTAAAGCCCAGTATGTAACTGGGAATAAGATGAAGAATTTTAAATGGGTATTAATTGCATTAATAGCCTTACTAGGTAGCGACTTTGTAATACTATACGTAGAACATGATACGTGGACAGAAATAGAAAGTCTTCCGGCAAAGGCAGATGTGCATGTTGGTATTACCGCACGTCAATGGAATTTCATATTCACTTACCCAGGGCCTGACGGAATATTAGGTACAGCGGATGATGTGGTTATAGATGAAATGAACAGTTCGTTGCATGTGCCGATTAATAAGAATGTTGTATTTGAATTGCGTTCACAAGATGTAATTCATGGTTTCTTTTTGGCTAATACAAGGCTTAAACAAGATGCAGTGCCTGGCAGAACTATAATACGTTGGTTTAATATTACTAAAGAGGGTAAGTACGACATATCGTGTACACAGATATGTGGAATACTCCATTCTAAGATGAGAAACTTCGTGTTGGCTGAATCAGATGATAAATACAAACATTTTACAGACTCATTATACAGTGCCAATAGCCACAAAACAGCATCAAACTAACAATTAAACATGAAGGATATGGAAATGTCGACACATCAACAAAGTTTTTGGAATAAATATATTTTCTCTACAGATCATAAGGTTATTGGCATGCAATACTCTATCATGGGTATTATTATGGCAGGCGTAGGAGGGTTCCTTGCTTATATATTCAGGTATAACCTTGCTTACCCTGGCCAATCAATTCCATTATTTGGTCATTTGGCCCCCTTGCAGTATAATGCTTTTGTTACCTGCCATGGTATGATAATGGTTTTTTGGGTAGGTATGCCAATTCTGTTGTCGGGTCTTGGTAATTTATTGATACCAATAATGATTGGTACCGATGATATGGCTTTTCCTACGGTTAATATGTTGTCGTTCTGGATATTTTTTGTTAGCGCATTAGTGCTTTTAACATCATTTTTTGTTCCGGGTGGTGCATTTGGCGGTGGCTGGACAATGTATCCTCCATTTTCAGCAGGCGGCTACCTTAATCGCAATCCTGATTTCTTTAAAGCGCTTTTTTCAGGTACTAGCCTAATGATACTTGCCGTTGCGCTTGAATTTGTGGCCATGTTAATGGGCGGTATAAACTTTGTTGTAACCACTATTAATAAACGTGCAAAGGGTATGACTGCGTTCAGAATGCCAATTGTTGTATGGTTCTTAAATATCGCTTCTTTAATATTTATGTTTTCAGTAGGTCCCTTAGTTGCAGGTGCCTTTATGCTATTGCTTGACAATGTTGTGGGAACAGGCTTTTATGATCCAAATCGCGGTGGCGACCCAATATTATGGGAGCACTTGTTCTGGTTCTTTGGTCACCCCGAAGTATATGTATTGTTATTACCTGCACTTGGTGTGTTGGCTGAAATATTACCTGTATTTGCCCGCAAGCCTTTATTTGCATATAAACCTATTATTTATCTGGCTTTAGTTTCGGCTGTGCTTTCGGTTTTAGTTTGGGCTCACCACCAATTTGTATCAGGTATTGACCCACGTATGGCAACCTTCTTTAGTATTGGTACCATATTGATATCAATTCCATTCGCCGGTATTTTCCTTTCGTTTATGGCAACCTTATGGGGCGGTTCTATACGCATGACGGTTCCAATGATGTGGGCAATAGGCTTCATTGCACTATTCCTAATAGGTGGACTTACAGGTTTGTTCCTGGGTTCAAACACCTTTGATATATATGCGCACGATACCTACTTTGTGGTTACACACTTCCACTATACATTATTCCCTGATGTGTTCTTTGGTTTCTTTGCTGCGGTTTATTTCTGGTTTCCAAAATTTACCGGCAAAACTCTTAATGCAGCGTTAGGTAAATTGCATTTCTGGTGTACCTTCTTCTTCTTCAATGGTACTTGGTTCCTTTTATTCTTTAATGGGTTGCATGGTCAACACAGACGCATAAATGATTATTCATCATTCAGCCTGATTAACATGGAGCCGTATATGACTTTTGAGAAGATATCAACCATATGCGCGATACTGCTTATTCTTTCTCAATTCATTTTCCTATACAACCTGTTTACCAGTTTGGCTAAGACTAAGAACCCTGAATTGACTAAAAATCCATGGCATTCTGCTACACTCGAGTGGACCGCCGATTCTCCACCTCCACATGGCAATTTTAAGGTATATCCTGAGGTTTACAGAGGCCCTTATGAATACAGTGTGCCAGGAGAAGTAGACGATTGCTACGCGCAAAATGTTCCGGGACCATCTTTTGAGAATAATGAAAACTTATAAAACGAAGAAGTATGAGCACAAAACAGCAACATTTAACACTAAGCGAAAATAAGATTCCGGAAGGCCGTTTAGGGCTATGGATATTGATTGCAGGTGAGCTAGTAATTTTCGGTGGACTTATAATGTCCTATCTTCTTCACCGTCTTCGTTACCCGCAATGGAGCGAAATGGCAGCGCACACATCAACCTTTATTGGTGCCTTAAATACAGTGGTTCTTTTATGTAGCAGCTACACTGTTGTTAGGGCGCACGAAGCAGCACAAAAGCTGGATGTAGCCAAAGCAACTCGCTGGATGACATGCACGGTACTGGGTGGTTTAATATTCCTGATAGATAAATCAGTAGAGTATACTCACGAGATTCAAGAAGGGTTTACGTTCACTAGCCCAAGCTTACAGCACAGTGGTGATTATGTTAATTCATTGTTCTGGTCATATTACTATATAATGACAGGCTTGCATAGCCTGCACGTAATTGCCGGTATGGTAGTTATGATTATTATAATGGTTCAAATAAAGAAAGGTAAGAATCTTCACCGCGTTGAACTAGCCGGAATGTACTGGCACATGGTCGATCTTATTTGGATATTCCTGTTCCCACTGCTTTATATTGCTAAATAACCTTTAATAAAACTGAATATGAATACTGTAATTAATAACAACGAAAGCGTAGTATTTCCAGATGCAGAGCATGAATATCACGGGCATCCCCACTACACCAGAATATTGATAATCCTGTTATCTCTTTTAGCGTGCAGCCTTTTGGTAGGTTATATATTCTCACCACTGTGGGCAATAGTTTTAATATTTGCTACAGCGGCATGGAAAGCGGCACTGGTGGTGAGAAATTTTATGCACCTGAAGTATGAGCCGTTCATCCTGTTTATTGCCATTGCAGCAGTATTGTTAATTATAATGGCTTTTTTCTTTGGCGTTTATCCTGATATAACTGCCATCACCCCTGAAGTGGCTAAACCTCATTAATCAAATAAAAATGGAAACCGCAATAAACATTCCTTTAAGAGAAAAGAAGGTAGTATCCGATGGTGTAATAGGTATGATTTTCGTACTTGCTACCGAAGCTATGTTCTTTTCAGGGCTTATTAGTGCCTTTGTTATTAATAGGGCTGGAGCTATGGTTTGGCCACCCGCCGATCAACCTCGGTTACCAATTGAAGTAACAGCTGTTAATACGTTGGTGCTTTTAGCAAGTGCGGTTACGCTGTTTTTGTTTGGCAGGCAGGTAAAAAACAATAGAAAATCGAATACTTTGCTTATAACCACGATTATACTAGGCCTAACATTCCTTACGGTACAAGGAACCGAATGGGTTAAGTTAATAGGTTACGGATTAACTGCACATTCAAGCCTTTTCGGCGCCTTCTTTTATACTTTAATAGGCGTTCACGGTTTGCACGTAATTGCTGGTTTGTTGGTTTTGTTCTACCTGGCTGCATCACTTACAAAAACTATCTCGTTAGAAGCATTACGTAATAAGGTGGCCGCATGCAGTATGTACTGGTATTTTGTAGTTGCAGTTTGGCCTGTGCTTTACATACTTGTTTACTTACAATAACATGAACACAATAGCAATACAACAAGGTTCGATTACACAGTTGTTGAAAACCAAGCTTGCAGATTATATCCAGCTCATTAAGCTCCGTTTGTCGCTATTGGTGGTTTTTTCTGCAGCAATGGCTTATTTATGGGTGTGCAACAACGTAAGTCCTAGTGTAATGCTTTTGTTATCGCTAGGTGGCTTTATGATAACCGGTGCTGCAAATATTTTAAACCAGGTAATAGAAAGAGATTCTGATAAGTTAATGAAAAGAACAGAGAAGAGACCTTTGCCTGAAGGAAGACTTAAAGTTGGCGAGGCTCTTATATTGGCTTTTTTGTTAGGAGTAAGCGGGCTTGTTTTACTGGGTCAGATAAATAGCCTTTGTGCTATACTAGGCGCTATTGCAATATTTATTTATGCTGGTATATACACTCCGTTAAAGAAGATAACACACCTGGTTGTTGTACCGGGTGCTATAGCTGGTTCTTTACCTGTAGTAATTGGCTGTATTGCTGCAACGGGTGGGTTTTCCACTGCAGCATGGTTGCTGTTCAGTATTCAGTTTATATGGCAGTTCCCACATACTTGGTCAATTGCCTGGTTGCTTAGTGACGAGTACGATAAGCCTAAAATTAAAATGATGCCAATGAAAGGTGGTAGAACGAAAAGAGCGGCTCTTAGCATATTCGTATCATCCTTCTTTCTCGTTCCTTGCGGACTTCTTCTTTATATGTTCCATTCGGCAAGTATAATTGAAGCAGTACTCATAACCATTATTGGAGGAGGTATGGTTTACTTTGGGTATAAGCTATATGCTAAAAGAGAAGCTAAATCTTCGCTGGGTTTAATGTTCGCTTCGTTTGGGTATTTACCGCTTGTTTTAATAGTGCTGGTAATAGCAAAATTTATTTGAGCTATGAGAAAGTATAAATCATTGGTGATCATAGTTTCAATATGCATCATGCCTTTTTTAGCAGGTGCATGCCCTTTATGTCAGACGGGTGCTACAAAACGTTCGCAGAAAGCTTATAATGAAACAATTATTCTTTTGGCCAGTATGCCTCTGTTAAGCGGCGGGGGAATTTTTTACTGGCTGTATTCAAAAAAGAAACACGAATCTGAAGACAATAATCAACAATAACTGAACTAAATAATCAACCTTAAAATAGACACTAATTATGAAAACTAAATTTTTAATCCTGGGTGCAATATTAGCTACAGTTCCATTCACAAAATCATTTGCTGATGATGGTGGAGACCTGTTTAAAGCAAATTGCGGTGTTTGCCATACAGTGGGCAAAGGAAAGTTAGTTGGCCCGGATTTAAAAGGTGTTGAAACCCGCCATTCTGAATCATGGTTGTTAAAGTGGGTAAAATCGTCACAAACATTAGTACAATCTGGCGACAAGGAAGCTATTAAGCTATTTACCGATAATAGCAGTATCCCAATGCCTGATCAGGCACTTAATGAAGATCAGATAAAGAGTGTGCTGGCATATATTAAAACGGGCGGCGAACCTGTTATGGCAGCGACTAATCCTGTAAGCACTGGGCCTGATGCTATTACCGTTGCTATGCAAAAAAGTACAGTAGATAAAAAAGATAGTGGATCGCTACTTACATTGTTCAGTTTTAGTGAATACCTGATGATGTTCTTAATGGGGATTCTTTTAATTATTATTTACATTCTTAGTTTATCTATAAAAACACTTACCGAAAAGGTTAAGGAAGCTAATAAGGCTTAATTAAACTAGTAAATATGGCAGTCAAACCTTTTCATTATAAAAAGTTTCAATTAGGTGATGAGATAACCGAAGAACAAATGAAGTTCTTCACGAAATATGGTTTTCTCCATTTTGCTGAAGTGTTGACCAAGGATTATGTGAACTCGATAATAGAGTCGTATAACAATGCAACAAAAATGCTAATAGAAAGCGGGAAGACTGAGATAAATGGCATTCCACTTTTCTTTGGTAAAGATGACAAAGGTGAACCGATGATCCATCGTTTCCCTTTCTTTTCTCAATATAGCAAGCCCATGCATGAGTTTATTTCGGGTCCAAGAGTAAAGCCTTTATTAAAACTTTTAGAGGGATATAAATTGCGTATTGGTGAAGATGAGAAAGATGGAACAGTATTTAATCATTACTATAATACCAAAGGAAGCAAGTTTAAAAAAATGGGCTGGCATACTGATAGTATCCGCGACTTGTTTTACGATGGTAAAGTATTGCCTATGTTAAATATTGGTGTGTATTTGGATGATTCTTCGGCTATAAATGGTGGGTTAAGGGTATTACCCGGTACCCATAATCAAAAACTGTTTCAGTTACTGTTTAAGAAGGCTTATTTTATGAATGCTCGTGAAGATAAAAATGAAGCTTTGGTAATTGCCCGTGCCGGAGATTTAGTTGTGCACCATGGGCATTTATGGCACAGGGTCGGCGAGTCGCCATATCAAGGGGAAAAGAGCCGTCGCCGGATAATGTACACCCCTGCTATTTGTGGTAAGCTTGACCAGAAAAATGTGAAGAGTAAAACGCCATTATATCATAAACTACGTCCAATTACAAAGGATTGGTTCTAATAATACCATGACAAGTAACCTCATAAAAAAGTATAATGTACCTGCTCCAAGGTATACCAGTTATCCTACTGTTCCTTATTGGACGAACAATCCTACACAGGACCAATGGATAATGGAGGTGAAGAATACGTTTGATAGATCAAACGAAAGAGAGGGTATTAGTCTTTATATTCATTTGCCATTTTGTCAAAGCTTGTGTACATATTGTGGTTGCAACACACGTATCACTGTAAATCACGCTGTAGAAGAACCCTATATAGATGCTTTACTTAAAGAGTGGGCAATGTATTTAAAGGTATTAGGTAATAAGCCTCGCATTAAGGAGCTGCATTTGGGTGGTGGTACACCAACTTTTTTTAAGCCGGAAAACTTAAAGCGCTTGCTTGATGGTATTCTCTCTTCTGTTATTATTTGCGACAACCCTGAATTTAGTTTTGAAGCACACCCTAATAATACTACTTATCAGCATTTAAAAGTATTAGGCGAACTTGGGTTTACCAGACTTAGTCTTGGGATACAAGATTTAGATATTAAAGTACAAACCATAGTTAACCGAATCCAGCCAATTGGAAATATTGAACGTGTTACAAATGAAGCACGAGAACTTGGATACACTTCTATAAACTATGACTTGATATATGGCTTACCATTGCAAAAGCAATCGAGCGTAATACAAACGATTGAGAAGGTAAAGGAACTTCGTCCCGATAGGGTAGCGCTATACAGTTATGCGCATATACCCTGGATAAAGCCAGGTCAACGAAAATTTACTGAAGATGATCTGCCACACGATGAAGAGAAGAGGGCTCTTTATGAAACAGCAAGAAGAATGCTTGAAGAAGCAGGATATGTTGAAATAGGAATGGATCATTTTGCTTTAAAAACAGATTCGTTGTATAAAGCCGCCCTGGAACATAAATTGCACCGCAATTTCATGGGCTATACTTCTAGCCATACTGAGTTAATGATTGGGCTTGGCGTTTCAGCAATTAGTGATACCTGGTCGGCATTTGCACAGAACATTAAAACAGTAGAGGAATATTACGAAGCTTTAAATAGAAATGTATTGCCCATTTTTAGAGGGCATATACTTACCGAAGAAGATAAAGTACTTAGGAAGCACATTCTGAATATAATGTGCCGTTTTGAAACATCTTGGCTCGATAAAAATGAGCAAATACCATTTATATACGAAGCAACCAGAATGCTTAAGGAAATGGAACTAGATGGCCTGGTTACTCGAGCACCGTTTAAGCTAAGTGTTACGCCTCAAGGTAGGAAATTTCTAAGAAATGTTTGTATGGCCTTTGATGCACATTACTGGAAGCAGATTCCGGATAAGCAGATATTCAGTAAGACTATTTAGAAGGAATTAATATTCTATTCCCAATTATCTCAGTCAGAAATCTCATTTATTGTTAGAGTTTTTGTCAAATAAAAGGGGCGCATGTTGGTGAAACATGCGCCGCAAAATTTTCATTATCTACTTCTTAATTAGCTGACTTAAGGAATTCTACAACTTTTTTAGTTTCCGTATCAGTTAGTATAGCTTTCTGGTGCATATGTTCCACTGCTGCATCCCATTGGTCATCGCTAAAAGTATGTGGGTCTGGTGCGTTGTGGCAGCGGTTGCAGTTTTCTCCCCATAGCTGAGCACCTGATTTTGCAGCAATTGATTCCGGTACCGCACAGCCATTCATCATGGCCGTTAAACTAACTGTTATAGCTAGTGCGGCTAATATTGTTTTTGTTTTGATCCTGGTTTTCATAGTGTATATCTTATATGGTTATAAATAATTGGTGATTAGGTTAAAAGAACCACATTCCTCTTATTGTTATTACATTTTGATTTGGTGCACCTGATTGTGTGTAAACATCATATGCTATGTTCAATGGTGTTTTCCAGGTAAACCAATATGTAAGGCATACAGTTGCCTGATTTATAGGATTTCCTCCCCACAAAGCTTCTTTGGGCATGGTTAGCTGGCTTAATCTGCCACCTAGTTCTAAATTACTTAGAAACGTATTTTGCGAACCACTTAAACGAAATGTTATTCCGCCATACCAACCGCTCATTTGATTAGTAAACTGAGGTGTTAGGAGCGTAGTATTAGATGCATCAGTATATAAATTGAAATTATCCGTCTTGGTATATTCATATTGGCCTTGTAGCCTTATCATTAGAGGGTTAAAAATTTGGTAGTAATTTATGTCTGCGGCAAGTGATGAACTGCTGATGTTTTCGAAAGTTGTTCCTGCATCTCCGGTTTTTGGTGTGTATTGACCGGATACACCTAATTCAAGCCTTGAGTCAGAAAATGGAAGAAGGAATAATGAACCTCCAATGGCTTTGTTCTTATTGTTGTCTGTGTAATTCCCATAGTTCAAAACTCCGTTTTGTGCTCCGGTGCTGTCAACTGTCAATTGTGGCCCATTGGCTACGTATAGCTGATAGCCAAGTTTTGAATATCCTACCTGAAGACCGCCTTGAATACCAACACCTGATTGGGTTTGAGCACCTAATCCCATACCTATTGGGTCGGAGCAATAACGATTGGTGAAATCATCTAAGATGCCTTCGTATAGGCCCCACCTGGGTTGAAAGTTACCAGCAAATACATTTAAACCGGATGCAACTTTGTAGTAAATTATAGCTTCATTTAAATTTACTCCTGCGCCTCCACCGGGAGCGGGGTTAGCATCAACCTCAATCTGCACATCTAAAAAAAGCCTGTCGTTTAACTTTACCAATGGCATTAACATTAGCCCCAATGGGTCAGCACCAAAACTGCTGGTAGAAGGTGCACCTTTTACCTGATTATTCTGCCATATAGTAAAAGCTTCGCCGGCAAGTAGAATTTTTTCACCACCACCCTGAGACGAATTAACATAAGGTTGTTCTGTAATGGTTGAGTCTGTTGTTTGGCCTAACGCATGTGTTGCTGCAAAGGGACTTAAAAATAAGCCTCCAAATAATAGACTAAAAGCAATATTTGTTTTCATAAAATATAATTTATTGAATCAAAGAAATGATTCTGATTAAGCTTTCTTTAGTGTCCTTATATAATCAACCAATTGCCACCTTTGGGTGCTTGTAAGTATTTTGGCATAACTTGCCATAGGTACCTTACCAGTTGTTAGTTTCCAATAAATAGCGCCATCACTCTGGTTTTGTACTTTCGCTGAAGTATGGTCTGCCGGCCTGGGGTTGATAGAAGCTGCTGCTATTCCATCACCTTTTCCTGTATTACCATGGCAGGGTACACAATAAGTTGTGTATAATTTCTTCCCGGCCGCGACAGCATCCGCTTTTCCTTTTAAGGGATTTTTAACAGTGTCAGCTGAAGAGGGGGCAACCCATCCACTTGTTTTTGCCTGATTGATGTTGCTGAATGCAGTGCCTACCAGTAGTGCAGTAGAGAGGAGAAGTATCGTTTTCATAAAAATAATTTATGAAACAAACTTACATACACTGATATGTCTAGTCCATGCGCCTAGTCATATGCCGAAATGATTTAATTCATATCCTTTAATAAGGAGAAAGGTCTTCTTGAGCTTGTTATGAGAACTTTCTGATTCTCTCTAACCCCGATAGATTCATG
This sequence comes from Bacteroidota bacterium, assembly GCA_013285655.1. Taxonomy (GTDB): domain Bacteria; phylum Bacteroidota; class Bacteroidia; order JABEUT01; family JABEUT01; genus JABEUT01. The sequence continues at coordinate 2,751 of JABDHI010000048.1, read as the reverse complement.
ATCTTTACGTCACGCCCATCTATTTCAACCATTTTTTCTTGTTTGAAATCAGATAGGGTACGTATTAGGGTTTCGGTAGACGTCCCTACTATATTGGCTAGGTCTTCACGAGAAAAGCTAAGATTTAGAGTGCCTTGAAATTTCTTTTGTAATTTCATTAATGCGTCTGCAACCCTTCCTCTTACTGAGTTATAGGCCAAACTCAAAAGCTGTTCTTCTTTTTCGTTTATATTGTTTACTAGCATTTTTATAAAGCGTGCAGATATTTCCTGTTTCGAGTATACTAGAGAAAGGAAATCATTCTTTGGTATAAATGCAACTTCACTATCTTCTAATGCAGTAGCTGAATCATGATGGTTGGTACCCTCTAATATAGGATTGTAACCAAAAAAATCGCCTTTGCTGTAAACACCGGTAATAAGTTCTTTACCATCCGGGCTCATTCTCCATGTTTTAATTTTGCCTTTGTTTATAAGGTAAACAACGGTTGGTTCATCACCCTCATGGTACAATGCTTCCTTTAAATGATAGTTCCTTACTTTATATTCAGTAGAAACAAGAGTAGGTAAGCTGAATTTACTTGCAGCATCAACAAATTGTGCCAGGCCACTTAAATCTCGGGTATAGTTTTTCCTAAAGAACTCATTTCTCTTTAGGCGGGTTTCAACAGCGCTTAATAATTCAACTTTATCAAATGGTTTAACCATATAATCGTCGGCGCCAAGATTCATGCCTTTCCGCATGTCACTTTTTTCAGCTTTCGCGGTTAAAAAGATAAATGGTGTTCCTGCAATATCAGGGTCTTTACTAATCATGTGTAGTACACCATAACCATCCAGGTCAGGCATCATAATATCACAAATAATAAGGTCAGGCTTTTCCTGTTTTGCTTTTTCAACGCCTATTTTGCCGTTTTCAGCAGTAACCACAACATAGTTAGCCAAATCAAGTATCTCAGCTGTGTTTTCCCTCATGTCAAGGTTGTCTTCAATAAGCAGAATTTTTTTCATGAACTTTATTGTTTGGTGTTTTTTAACGCTATATTAAATGTGGTTCCTTTGCCTTCTTCCGAAGTGAACGAAATGGTTCCATCCATTAGGTCGATATACCTTTTAACTATATTAAGGCCAAGACCAGTACCTTGTATGTTGGTTGAATTCTTTGCTCTGAAGAATCTTTCAAATAGATGCTTCTGATCTTCTTCCGGAATTCCCATACCATGATCTTTAACACTTACTTCGATACCATTTTTAACGTTTTCAGCACAAAATTCAATTATAGAATTCTCGGGTGAGTATTTTATTGCATTCGACAGCAAATTGAACACTACGTTCCTGAACATTTGCTGATCGATAAACACCTCTACACTGTTGTCGCCTTTGTGGCTGTATTCAATTTTTTGCCCCTTCTTTAACAGCGGTTGCATCTCTTCAATTAATTCTTTCGAGAACTCGCTGAGGCTAAATAGGGTAGGGCTTAAATCAATTTTCCCTTGCTCTAGTTTTTCAAGAGATAGGAAATCGTTTAAAATACTTATCAGGTTACCTATTGAAGATTTAATACGCTTTATATGCTTTTCGCTTTTTTCTCTTACAAAGTCAATGGTAGAGTCCTTTCTCTCCAAATACTCCTCAATAAGTGAAGTAGAAGAGAGAATAGCCCCCAAAGGAGTCCTGAACTCGTGGGAAGCCATGGAAACGAATCGCGACTTAAGCTCATTAAGTTGCATTTCTTTTTCAAGAGTTTTGCGTATCTCCTCTTCCCCTTTCTTTTGTAAGGTAGAATCGCGTTCAACTAATAATATTTGTTCAATGTTACCTTCGGTATTATGTAAGGCAACTACATTCATAGAATAGTGCCTGTCTTTAAAACTGACTTCAAATGATGAGTTATTACTACCCTCAAACACTTCCATTAGTTTTTCTTTCATAAAGTCTCTTACTTCTTCAGGCAAGCGATTTATGTAACTGGTACCTACCAATTTTTCGCTGGTAACACCATATTTAAATAGCTCCATTCCTTCAACAAAAACGTAATTAAGTTTTTTGTCGAAAACATTAATTGTTCCATCAGGGAAGTTACGTGCAACTATTTTGTAAAGCTTTTGGCTTTCTTCCAGCTCTTGTGTACGTTTTTCAACTCTATCCTCCAGTTCCTCATTTAGCTTGCGTATATCATCTTCTGCTTTCCTTCTCTCAGTAATATCAGTTACCAGGGCCATAACAAAAAGCAAATCGAGGCCCAAAAGATAAAGGCAATAATATTTCACAAACCCAATAATTAGCATGGCACCGCATATTAATTCGGTATATGAAGTGAAGTAAGCTCCAATAACACTAAATGTATTGGGAACTCCTTTTTCGGCTAATGGGGTGTGAATATTCTCAATTACAGACTTTACACCCATCCTAAATACTTTATCATAACCTTGTAACAAGAAGAGAGCGCCTAAAAAAACTCGCACCAATAGTACTAAGTTCATTTCTCGGGTTTCTACAGGTATCATTGTCATGGAGTTGGAGTTTAAATTATTTCTTAGATTCTGGCACCACTAATACCGGTACTTCAGCATGCCGAATTACATATTCGGCAACACTACCCATAAGCATATGTTTCAAGCCAGTCCGGCCATGGGTACCCATTACTATAATATCTGCCTTTTCGTTAAGTGCAACGCCATTTATTGTATTCTGCGGTATACCTTCAATAACTTGTGTCTTAATTTTAACGTCCGCATGCTTATCGGCTATT